>CAZVKW010000039.1:10569-25175 GCA_964627945.1 uncultured Lentimicrobiaceae bacterium | reverse complement strand
ACTCTTTGAAATGAAGTTGGTATTGAAGGTTAATTACAAAAGCAACTGGGGACAGACGCTTCATGTATGTGGAGATCATAGTATAATAGGATCATGGGATTCAGAAAAAGCCCTGCCAATGGCTTATTCAGGAAATGATGAATGGCTTGCGGAAATGGAATTTCCCGAAGGAGCAGCGTTTTATTATAAGTATTTCATTCGCGAGGCAAACGGTTTTATTCACTGGGAGGGAGGCAAAAACCGCTTTCTAAGTAATTCCGACTATTCACTGATTGTCGTTCGTGATGAATGGCAACCCATCCATGAGCCAATGCGTGTATTGCATAGCAAAGCATTTACCGAAGTTTTGATGAAACCTGAAAAGCTGTATACTCAATTCAAAAAAGCAAAATCCAGCAAACTGCTTAGGTTCAATCTTTTGGCCCCAAGAATTGGGAAAGGATTCGGAATTGGGATTATTGGCGATGGAAAAGCACTGGGAAACTGGTCTAAGCCCATTTTGCTTAGTAATAAATCCTATCCGGTTTGGCAGCTCGAAATTGATTCAGAATCTTTGATATATCCTATTGAATATAAGTATGTTATCATTAAACTTTCTGATAATTCAATTCACCATTGGGAAGGTCGTCTCAATAGGAAAGTATTTGAGTCACAGACGGAATCTGATAATAGTCTCATTATTCTGAATGATGATCATTTTGTTTATCCTGCCGGAAACTGGAGAGGTGCCGGAGTTGCTGTGCCTGTTTTTTCACTGAAAACTAATGAAAGTTTTGGTGTAGGAGAGTTTAATGATATTAAGAAACTTGTTGACTGGTGTGTTCGAACCGGAATGAAGATGATTCAGATTCTTCCCGTGAATGAAACTGTAGCTACACACTCCTGGCTTGATTCGTATCCGTATAAATCCATTTCAGTCATGGCATTGCATCCGATGTATTTGCATTTGCCGGGTCTTGGCTTGCTCCATGATAAAAACCTCCAGGCTGAGTTTGAAAAAATTGGACAGGAATTGAATTCGTTACAGCAGGTTGATTATGTGGCTGTTACAAAAGCAAAAGCAAGATATTTCAAACTTATTTTTGATCAAAACTGGGAAAAATTGCAAAAAACGACATCCTTCCAGCAATTTTTTGAAGAAAATAAAGATTGGCTTATTCCTTATGCTGCATTTTGCCGTTTACGAGATCAGTTTAAAACAAGTGATTTCAGACAATGGGACAATTTTGCAACTTATGATCCGAAAATGATCGAAGACTATTGTGATTCTTCACAGCCATATTTTGAACACATTGCCGTTCACTATTTCCAACAGTATCATCTTGATTTGCAATTGCGTGAGGCTATTGCCTATGCACATAAAAATGGAGTTTGTGTAAAGGGAGATATTCCGATCGGTATTAGCCCGAACAGTATTGAAGCGTGGACGGAGCCACATTTATTTAACCTGAATGCCCAGGCAGGAGCACCTCCGGATGATTTTGCTTTTATGGGCCAGAACTGGGGATTCCCAACCTATAATTGGGACGAGATGGCGCGTGATGGATTTTCTTGGTGGCGGAAGCGTTTGATGATGATGGAAAAATACTTCGATGCCTATCGTATTGATCATATCCTCGGATTTTTCAGGATTTGGGAAATCCCGATGAATGCTGTTCAGGGACTATTGGGATATTTCAAGCCGGGATTGCCGATGTCCCCTGCCGAAATTGAAGATTGGGGTTTATGGTTTGATACAGACAGGTTTACAAAACCTTATATCCGAGGGCATTTTTTGTATGATTTCTTTGGTGAATATACCGATGAGGTTAGAAAAACATATTTGCATGAAACCGAATTCGGGGTTTTTGAGCTCAGGGAAGAATTTAATACCCAGCGGAAAATATACAATCACTTTAGCCCTGAACAGACACATACTCAATTGGATATGAAAGGAATAACTATCCGGGATGGTTTACTTGGACTGTTGAATGAAGTGCTCTTTATTCGTGATCCATACACACAGCATCCAACCTATCATCCAAGAATTTCTTTTCATTATACGTATTCTTACCGTGATCTGGATGAGCAAAGGAAGGAACGTTTGAACGAATTGTATATTCATTTCTTCTATAAACGCCATGATGAATTCTGGAAATGGCACGCTCTGGCTAAATTGCCTGCTATTCTGGCGGCTTCCGATATGCTGGTTTGCGGAGAAGATTTGGGCATGGTTCCGGATACGGTTCCGGAAGTGATGGAGAGCTTGAATATTCTGAGTTTGGAGATACAACGTATGCCAAAAAATCCCAAGGTGGAATATGGTCATCCCTCAGATGCCCCTTACCTGAGCGTTTGTACAACATCTACGCATGATATGGCAACAATTCGCGGTTGGTGGGAAGAAGATCGTGACAAAACACAGCGTTTTTATCACGCTACATTAGGACATAACGATTTGGCACCCTATTTTGCTGAACCATGGGTCTGTCATGAAATTATCAATCAACACCTTCATTCACCCGCAATGTGGACCATTTTTCCGATTCAGGATCTGCTTGCAATGGACGGGAATATTCGTTGGGATGAAACTGGTAAGGAACAAATTAATGTACCAAGCAACCCAGAAAATAAGTGGCGTTACAGACTTATCCAGTCGATGGAAGAGCTTCTTGAAGAAGAGGAATTTAACAATATACTCAAAGGTATGGTACACATTTCTGGACGTGATAGTGAATTTTAGTCTGTTTGGATCAATTTAGAAGGCAAAATAAAAACCTTCCGGGAGGGCTCCCGGAAGGTTTTGGAGGGGTTGCTTGATTTGTCCCTTTAGGGAAAAAGGGCTACTGATTAAAGGAAAAAAGAGCGCTTATTGATGATTGAATAAAGCCGCATTGATTGGGTGCTTACAGGTTCGAAAAAATAAACTTTAGTTCCGTTTAGAAAAACCTTTGCCTGAATTTCTTTGATTTGTTTTTCCACCAGACCTAATTCCCTGATTTCAGCAACAGTGTAAATCTCATTAATTTTCATGGTATAGGGTTATTTCATTTTAATTTTTAAACCATCTTTTGTACAAATCGGACAAAAAGAATTTTTCACAATTGAAATGTAACCACAACGGTCACATTTAAAATACTTATGGTATTTAGGCTGTTTTGTTTCAGTTGTAAATTTTAGTCCAAACATGATTTTAATTTGCTTTCTTTCCTTATGCCAATTCTCGTGCCAATTATTATAATATTTAATAATTGTATTGTAATTCTCTTAATATCAATATTATAAAATTTGAAGTGTTTTATATCAGACAATAAACTCGCAGATATTTTACTTTTCACTATCCGTTTTCGTAGAGTCCATTATTAAAAACGGATAGTAATAATGACGAATAAGCGAAAAGTCCATTATCAATGATTAATTTTGTACAAAAACTTACAGATGATTTTCAATACCTATACGCAAACGGATGAAACGATTCAGAATCGAATTCAGACGATACAAAATACTGAATTGAATGTTATTGATCTTTTCCGGGCGTGGAATACAGTTTTCTCATGTATTGACCTTACTACGCTTGAAGGAAGTGATAATACTAATAAAATCAATGAATTATGTGGTTTGACAAAACATTTCTCAGATCAGCTGAACGGACGAAATGTTGCTGCAGTGTGTGTTTACATTCCATTTGTCAGACAAGCGAAGGAATTACTTAAGAATACCAACTTAAAAGTTGCAACGGTCGCTTGTGCATTTCCATCCGGTCAATTACCGCTGCACCTCAAACTCGAAGAAGTCAGATACGCTGTAAATGAGGGTGCTGATGAAATCGATATGGTGATTTCCAGGGGGAAAATGATTGAAGGCGATTTTGATGCTGTTTTTGAAGAAGTATCATTGGTAAAAAAAGCATGTGGGAATGCACATCTGAAAGTTATCCTTGAAACGGGTGAATTGAAATCTGTTCATTTAATCAGAAAAGCATCCGAGATCGCCATCATGGGAGGTGCTGATTTTATTAAAACCTCAACCGGAAAAATTAATCCGGCAGCAAGTCCGGAAGCTGTTGTGGTGATGTTGGATACAATTCAGGAGTATTACAATGCGACCGGGATTCGGATCGGTTTGAAACCAGCCGGAGGCATTTCTGAACCGGAAACAGCCTTACTGTATTATAAACTGGTGGAGGAAATCGTTGGGCAGGAATGGCTTAACAACAATCTTTTCAGAATAGGGGCGAGCCGACTTGCTGATAAAATGAAAGTAATATTGATGTCCCGATAGAATTTCGCTATTTTTGACAGATAAATTTCAATATGAAATATTTTAAATTGTTTTTTTTAATTCTTATCCTCGAATCAGGCCATTTGTCAGCTCAGACGCCTTTGACTGAAGCACCTGATTTCAGTGTGAAAACTACTGAAAGTGAGACAATTCATTTGTTTCCATTGCTTGACAATAATAAAATTGTTGTAATCGATTTCTTTTCAACAAGTTGTGGTCCATGCCAGACCTTTGCTTATGATTTTGAACTTGCATATCAGAACTTTGGATCCAATGAAGGAAATGTGTTTTTTGTAGGTATTAATTATAATAGTGATAACCAGGGGGTTAGAATTTTCGATTCAACTTTCAATATTACTTTGCCATCAGCAAGTGGAATTGAGGGGGGAGGGAATGCAGTGTATGAAGCATACCAGATTTCGGCCTACCCAACTGTAATTGTAATAACTCCAGACAGACAAATTGTGGAACAGTTTATCTGGGAGCCAACCGAAGAGAATATCACGAATGCTGTGGTCGAAGCTGGTGGATTGTTGGTCGGAAATCAGGAATTGTCAGCTGATTACATTGACATTTATCCGAATCCGGCTCATCAGGAAATTTCAATTCAGATTTCTCATGATTTCACATCAGAGATGCACTTTGCTATATTCGATTTGAGGGGAAAGAAGATAAAATCCGGTTTGATTCCTGAGAATAAAAACCCGATATTTAAACTGCTAGTATCCGATGTGGAAAACGGTTTATATCTACTTAGATTAGAATCTGAAAATCAAATACTTACAAAAAAGGTATTCATAAATCATGATTGACCGGTTGATGTCCATTTTTAAATCTATGATTATTCTGGCAATTCTCTCTGCCACTTTATTTTCATGTATGCCCGATACAGAGACCCCAATTGATGAAACTGATGCAAGGACTAAATTTGTCGGGACCTGGGATGTAAGCGATAACGCATTGAAAATCAATTATGAAGTTACTATTGAGCTTAGCAATTCAAACTCATCCATGGTTTTATTGAACAACTTTGCCGGATCAGGGGATGTAGCTGTAGGATTGGTTGCCGGTAAATCGATTGCTATAAGCTATCAGGAGATTGGTGATGCCTGGTATGTAAATGGAACTGGTGCTTACACCAACTCAGAGAGACTCGATTTTGGATATTCACTCGAAATAAGCGGAACTCAGGAAAATCGGACTGCAATTTTTCTGAAATAGCTATTCTTCTGAATCAGGTTTCGTAACAGATTGTTTCTTAACAAGTTCTGCAATAACCTCCTCATATATCTTCTCCATTTTTTCGGGAGTCTGATTATAATAAATCATATTTTCTTCAAACACTTTATCGGTAATACCGTGTTCCTGAAATATTAGGTTATAGTAATTGGTTTTGAGTAATTTGAAATTTTCACCCCGGTTTTTTTCCAATGACAGAGCCCCTTCAACCAATTGAGCATCTACCAAAATGTAAGTTAATTGTTTTTCGGAGAGAAAAATATCAGGTTTAGTGTATTTTAATACAACCTTTGGTTTGCAACTTATTGAAATAAAATTGATTGCAAAAATCAGGATGAGAATTCTGAAAAATTGCATATTAATTACCAATTTCCGACATGAATTTAATTCGCATCAGTCTGATTTCTTCTTCACTGAATTCCGATTCTCCCAATGCCGCAAGTGCGTCTTCAATGGAGTCCGATTCTGCATCACTGAAATACTCGTAAATCTCTTCCTGATGATATTCATCCACATATTCGTCGATATAGTAATTCAGATCGATACGGGTTCCACTGGAAACAATGCTTTCAACTTCAATCAGTAATTCGTCAATATTCAGATTTTTCGTAAAGGCAATATCCTCAAGGGGTAATTTCCGGTCGATACTTTGAATAATATACACCTTCAACCCTGATTTATTGACGACTGATTTCACCACCATATCGTTAGGGCGGATAATTTCATTGTCTTCAACGTATTGCTTGATCAGTTTCAAAAATGGTTCGCCATATTTTCCTGCTTTTCCTGTCCCAACACCCACTATTTGAGTCAGTTCATCCTGGGTAACAGGATACTGAATGGCCATATCTTCGAGTGATGGATCCTGGAAAATTACGAAAGGCGGAAGATTTTCCTTTTTAGAAATAGCTTTCCTCAAATCTTTAAGCATAGCGAACAGCGTAGTATCTGTTCCGCTGCCTTTCGGACCTGTGCTTTTTGCTGCTTCAAAATCCTCGTCATCCGGGTTTTCGTAGTCATGGTCTTTGGCAAGCATAATGGTGAAAGGCTTTTTCTGGTATTCTTTGCCTTCTTTTGTCACCTTCAGGATACCATAGTTTTCGATATCTTTACTTAACAACTTGTGAATCAGTGCCTGACGAATCACTGCATTCCAGTAGCGTTCGTCCTGATCTTCACCTGCACCAAAAAATTCGTTGTTTTCGTGACGTGCATTTTTAATGTCACCGGTTTTTTTACCAGATAGTAATTCGCTGATATGCTTTGATTTATACTGTTGTTTGAGAGCCTGAACAGCTTCAATCACCAGTTTAATATCTTCCTGTCCATCAAATTTAACTTTTGGATTCAGGCAGTTATCGCATGCTCCACAGTTTTCCTTTTCATAAGATTCTCCAAAATAATGGAGAAGCAGTTTATGGCGGCAAACAGATGATTCAGCGTAGGTTACAGTTTCGTTCAGGAGTTCTTTAGCGATTTCCTGTTCCGAAACACCTTTGTCTTTCATGAATTTTTCCAGTTTTTGAATGTCTTCATAACTGTAAAAAGCGACGCAGTTTCCTTCACCGTCATCGCGTCCTCCACGACCTGTTTCCTGATAATATCCTTCCAAACTTTTTGGAATATCATGATGAATTACAAAGCGGATATCTGGCTTGTCAATTCCCATTCCGAAAGCGATGGTAGCAACAATTACTTCCACTTCTTCCATGAGGAAATCATCCTGATTTTGTCTTCTTGTTGAACTGTCTAGGCCGGCGTGATAAGGGAGGGCACGAATGCCATTAACTACCAGTGCTTCAGCAATTTCCTCAACTTTTTTTCTGCTAAGGCAGTATACAATTCCCGATTTACCTGGATTGTTTTTAATGTATTTGATGATATCTTTATTAACATCCTTTGTTTTTGGCCTTACTTCATAATAGAGGTTTGGCCTGTCAAATGATGATTTGAAAACCTTTGCATCCTGAATTTCAAGATTTTTCTGAATATCCTGCTGAACTTTAACGGTTGCGGTAGCAGTAAGTGCGATAATCGGAACTTTTTTTCCGATAGCATTGATTATCGGTCGTAGACGGCGGTATTCCGGCCTGAAATCATGTCCCCATTCCGAGATGCAATGCGCCTCGTCAATGGCAAACAGTGAAATCGGCAATGATTTTAGAAAATCGACATTTTCATCTTTTGTAAGCGATTCAGGCGCTACATAAAGAAGTTTGGTTTTTCCTGATATCAGGTCTTGTCTTACTTGTGTAATCTCCGCTTTCGAGAGCGAAGAATTCATCACATGCGCAATCCCGACTTCGGTTCCAAAATTCCTGATCGCATCTACCTGATTTTTCATCAGAGCGATTAAGGGTGAAACGATGATAGCACAGCCATCATTCATCAGGGCAGGCAACTGATAACATAGTGATTTCCCACCTCCTGTTGGCATAACTACGAATGTATCGTTGCCGTCAAGCACACTGTTGATAATCGCTTCCTGGTTCCCTTTGAACTGGTCGAAGCCGAATATCTTTTTTAGTAAATCATGTAGACCTTTATCGTCCTTTTTGGCCATTTGACCCCTCCAACGATTATTTTAACATATATTTGCACAGATAGTAACAGCTAAAAAGCGTATGTGTTCAACGCAATGCTATGATTACTTGTTATACAAATATAAGATATATTTTTTTCTTTATTACAACATTTTTTTGTTAAAAAACCTTGAAAACAAAAGAAGAAATCATCTCGATAGGGGTTCATGTAATTGAAAATGAGTTATATGAGTTGAAAAACCTCATCAATTACATCGATTGCAATTTTGCAGAAGTAGTCAATCTTTTAGCAAATAACACTGGAAATGTCATTGTTTCGGGTATCGGAAAGAGTGCAATCATCGGTCAAAAGATCGTTGCGACCCTGAATTCGACCGGGACAACAGCTGTTTTTATGCATGCGGCAGATGCAATTCATGGCGATTTAGGTATTATCCGTGATAATGATGTACTGATTGTACTATCAAAGAGTGGCGAAACACCCGAAATTAAGGTTTTGGTCCCATTGATAAAGTCACGAGGCAACAAATTGATCGCAATCGTTGGCAATACTGAATCGTACCTGGCTTTACAGGCTGATTATGTGCTTGATACGACCATCGGCAAGGAGGCCTGTACAAACAATCTTGCTCCCACAACCAGTACAACCGCTCAGTTGATGATGGGTGATGCTCTGGCGGTGAGTTTGCTTGAAGTGAGGGGATTTACGGCCGATGATTTTGCCCGTATACATCCGGGTGGATCATTAGGCAGGCAATTGTATTTGCGTGTTGAGGATCTTTATAAACGGAACGAAAAGCCTGTCGTACAAATATCTGATGATTTATCTCGTGTAATCATCGAAATTTCGACCAAAAGGCTGGGGGCCACCGCTGTGATGGATGGTGAAATATTTGCCGGTATCATCACCGATGGTGACCTGCGAAGAATGTTGATGAAAAATCCGAGAATTGATCAGATCAAAGCAGCAGATATTATGACAATGAATCCAAAATCGATTGATGATCAGAGCCTTGTGGTGGAAGCATTGGGTATAATGCGTCAGTTCAATATCACACAATTGCCTGTTATGCATCAGGGTGAATATTCCGGTGTAATCCATCTGCATGATATCCTGAAAGAAGGAATTTTATAGAATATTCTCAATCAAGAACATATGAGTATAAATAAATTGCAGGAATTCAATTCCTATCGCGAACGTATGAACGAACGCATCATGGCTGCGCCAAACAACAAAGTCATGAAGAGAATTTACAGTTTGGATACAATCACCTATCAGGAAGGTGCCTTAAGCACAAAAACAAAAGAGATGCTTGGACTTGTTGCTTCAATGGTACTCAAATGTGATGATTGTGTTTATTATCATCTACAACAGTGTTATAATCAAGAAGTTACAACAGAAGAAATTATGGAGATTTTTGGTGTTGCCAATTTGGTTGGTGGTACCATCGTCATACCTCACACACGTCGTGCACTTGAGTTTTGGGAAGAACTTTCAACGACGGTTCGAAATACAACCGAATAGGCATTCTTTTGCGTGAACCTTCTTTCTTACACATTGTTAACAATGTTGTAAATTGTTAAATTGGTTATTATCATGTTAATCTGAAGTATTTTCGCTTCAATTATGAGAAATTTGTTTTCAGGATTACGAAAGGTCTTTTTCTTTCTGTTTTTTGTAATTATTTGTAATTCAATTTCATATGCTCAGTTGACGAAAATCAGGGGAGTTGTGAAAGATGCTGTAACCGGCGAACCGATCCCTTTTGCCAATGTTTATCTGAGAGCCTCGGCACGGGGAACAACCAGCGATTTTGACGGCAAGTATTATTTTGAAACCAGAGAAACAGTTGATACAATCAGTGCCAGCTATGTTGGTTATAAACGGCAGAGTTTTCCAGTGAAAGCCAACAGGTATCAGGAGATAAACTTTTCTCTGCAGCCTGCTGAATTCAATTTAAAGGAAATCGTAATCATAGCCGGCGAGAATCCGGCTGATACGCTTTTCAGGCGGATAATTGCCGAGAAGGAGAAAAATACGGTTAATAATCTTGATGCATGGCAATATGAACTTTATACAAAGATTCAGTTTGATGCCAATAATTTCGGTGACCGTTTGAAGAATTCAAAATTGTTAAAGCCTTTTGATTTCATTTTTGATTATGTTGATACAAGCACTGTTAATGGAAAAGTGTATCTTCCGGTATTTATAACAGAAACATTATCTGATGTTTATGTTTCAAAAAATCCAAAAAAGGATCTTGAAAACGTGAAAGCTTCGCGTGGTTCTGGCATCGAGAATCCGAGCATTGCAAAATTGATCGGATCCTTGAAACAGGAGGTGAATGCCTATGACAATCATATAACACTATTTGAAAAACAATTTGTTGGTCCGATTGCGAATTTTGGTTTGACGTTTTACCGGTATTACATTGTTGATAGTACAGTGAATGGTGAACGGAAATCGTATAAAATGGCCTTTAAACCCCGCAGGAAACAAGAGCTCACGTTTACTGGTGAGTTTTGGGTGGAAGACAGTAGTTTTGCGATCACCAAGATCGAAATGAATATCGCGTCTGATGCCAATATTAACTTCATAAATGATCTTTCTATCCGGCAGGAATATCAGTTGATAGGTAATCGTGTCTGGATGCTTACGCGAGATTATATGGTTGCAGATTTCAACCTGATAGAAGAAGGAAAGAATGTGCCTGGCTTTTTTGGTCATCGGACAGCTTCATATAGCGATTTTGTTTTGGACGAACAAAAGGATCCTGAATTTTATCGTAGTCCGGAAGGGATTAAACTAGATGCCGAGAGCATGAAAATGACAGATGACTACTGGAATGAGCATCGGCATGAAATTCTTAGCAAGAAGGAAGAGGGAATATACAGTATGGTGGATTCAATTGAGCATGTTCCAATTTACCGAACCTATTCTGATATCATTTATATGGGTGTTTTTGGTTATTTGCCCTGGAAAAAGTTTGAAATAGGACCTCTAGCCAAGATTTATAGCTACAATTCAGTTGAAGGAAGCCGTATTCGTTTAGGAGGTCAGACAAGTACTTTATTTAGCAAGAAAGTCAGGTTATATGGCCATCTGGCTTATGGTCTGAAGGATGAACGTCTTAAATACAAGATCGGAACACTTTATATGTTTGATAAGGATCCGCTTCGTTCTGCCGGCTTGAGCTATATGTATGATATAGAGCAACTTGGATCAAGCTTCAATGCCTTTAGTCAGGATAATATCCTTACGACTATTTTCAGGAAGCAACCTGCAGATAAGCTCAATCTGACCAAAAAATGGAATGCATTTTATGAGCATGAATTTTTTCCTGGATTTAGTTCAAAATTTGGGTTTGAACACAGGATTTTGCTTCCGGTAGGAGAGGAATCGAAACTTCAAACCTTGGAAAGCGACGGAACAATAGTGACACATAATAATCTTACCACCGCTGAAATAGGTGTTAAATTGCGCTATGCTTATCGTGAAAAGGTGGTGATTAACACCTTTGACAGGACGAGTTATGGAAGTGATTTTCCTATAATTAGCTGCAATTATTCTTTTGGAATTCCTTCATTTCTGGGGAGTGATTATCAATATCACCGTCTGCAACTGGGGGTAACGGACTGGTTTAATGTCGGAGCCTTTGGTTGGTCGAAATACATTCTTGATGCCGGAAGAGTATTTGGGAAACTGCCTTATCCTTTACTCGTGCTTCATCCGGGTAATGAAACCTTCATATTTGATGAATACGCCTTCAACCTTGCCAACTATTATGAATTTATTTCTGATCAATATGTAAGTGTTTATTACACACATCATTTCGATGGTTTCTTTTTGAATAAAGTTCCGCTTATGCGGAAGTTAAAATGGAGAGAAGTGCTTTTTGTGAAAGGCCTCGTCGGGTCAATAACCGATGAAAACCTGAATTACAGCAAGTTCCCCTCGGTTTCGCATCAACTGACCAAACCCTATTTCGAAACAGGAATAGGCATTGAGAATATCTTCAAGATTTTGCGTGTTGATGCTGTTTGGCGACTTTCACACAATGATTTTCCTGATACGCATGCTTTTGGTGTATTTGCCTCACTTCAATTCACCTTTTAATATCCATTTCTTTAATCATTACCTTTGTCATACCGAATTTCATCAGAATATGATTTTACGCACCGAAAATCTGGTTAAAAAATACCGTCAGCGTACCGTAGTAAAAAACGTTTCGGTTTATGTTGATCAGGGCGAAATTGTGGGTCTTCTTGGGCCAAACGGAGCCGGGAAAACGACAACTTTTTATATGATAGTTGGTCTGATTAAACCACTTTCAGGCAATGTATATCTTGAGGATCAGGATATTACAAATGAACCAATGTTTAGGCGTGCACAGCATGGAATTGGTTATCTGGCACAGGAAGCCTCGGTTTTCAGGCAAATGAGTGTTGAAGATAATATTCTCTCCGTGATGCAATTCAGGAAAGATATGAGCAAAATTCAACAGCAGGAAAAACTCGAAAGTCTGTTGGATGAATTTGGTTTGCAGCATATCCGTAAAAGCAACGGAATTCAGTTATCAGGAGGTGAACGCCGCCGCACGGAAATTGCGCGTGCTTTGGCAGTTGATCCAAGTTTTATACTGCTCGACGAACCTTTTGCAGGTGTTGACCCGATTGCAGTCGAAGATATTCAGGCGATCGTAGGGAAACTCAAGGATAAAAATATCGGTATTCTGATCACCGATCACAACGTTCATGAGACTTTATCGATAACAGATCGCGCATATTTATTGTTCGAAGGATCGATTCTGAAAGCCGGTACATCAGAGGAACTTGCTCAGGATGAGCATGTCAGGAAAGTATATCTCGGACAGAATTTCGAATTACGCCGCAAAGAATTCTGATTTTTCCTACAAATCTGTCAGGAAAACAACCAGCGATAAGAATAAATAGCTTAACACTATAAATGGAATTGCCACAAACTGAAGTGTGGCGATCAAAACGATTGTTATGGCAACAAATAAATAGCGTATCTCATTCCCTTTCAGTGCATAAGATTTGAATTTCAGTGCAAACAAGGGAAGTTCTGAAACCATCAGCAAGGACATTACCAAGGCAATACCCAAATAGAAATATGCATTTGTAACCACCATATAAAACAGCGACTGGCCTTCATATAACTGAGCTTTGATCAAGGGAAGCGATGCTATCAGTAAACCGGAAGCAGGAGATGGGAGTCCAAGAAATGAAGTTGTTTGACGCTCATCAATATTGAATTTAGCCAGACGAAGTGCTGCAAATAAAGGAACTATGAAAGCGAAAAGCGGAATCAAATCAATCCCTGAAACGATAAATGTCTGTCGTCCATGGCTTTCAAGAATCAATGCATAAAGAATAAAGGCCGGTGCAACGCCAAATGAAACTACATCGGCCAGTGAATCGAGTTCAGCACCAATTTTAGAATATGCTTTCAGTATCCTCGCAGCAAAACCATCGAAAAAGTCAAAAACCGCCGCGGCAAAAATCATAAATGCGGCCATCCGCAAATTCCCTTGTGAGAAGTAAAGTATTGACAAACAACCTGAAAGTAGATTCAGAAGGGTGATCGTATTTGGGATATGTGCTTTTATTTTCATACGCTGAAGCTTTTTGTTCATTTGATAGATATACAAAGATACACCGAACATCAGCAATTAAAACATCCTGACCTGATATTTCAGACAGCCAATCGCTATAACGGAGAGGAGAAATGATCCTACTTTGTATCTTTGCAGGCTCAATGGAACAATTTAAACACATATCGGCAGCATCTTTTGACTACAATCTGCCTGATGATCGTATCGCCCGGTATCCGCTTAGCAATCGTGAAGATTCAAAATTGCTTGTTTATGATTCAAATGGCATCCATGATTCAGGGTTTAGCAGGATAGGTGATTTTTTACCTGAAAAGGCACTTCTGATTGTAAATGACACCCGTGTTGTACGGGCCCGGCTGAATTTCAGAAAAGCTGGCGGGGCTCCGGTAGAATTGTTTATTCTGGAACCTGCCGGGCTGAAAGCTGAATACCAGACTGCATTTTCAGTTGGTTCACCCGTGATCTGGAAATGCTTTGTAGGAAATTCAAAGCGTTGGAAATCAGGAATATTGGAACTTCCCGTCTTTCATTCAGGGAATGTATTTGTTCTCAAAGCCAATCGTATCGAAAAGCAGGATGATGTTTCCTTGATTGAATTCAGTTGGGATATGCCTCTTTCATTTGCCGAAGTGATTGAAATTGCAGGTGAAATGCCATTGCCTCCGTACCTTGGCCGAAAGGCGGAGGAATCGGATATACTTCGTTATCAGACTGTTTTTGCAACGGAGGATGGATCGGTTGCCGCTCCAACAGCCGGATTGCATCTTACAGATCAGATAGTCCGGGATCTTCAGGCCACAGGGATTGATATCGCAAAAATTACGTTGCATGTCGGAGCAGGAACATTTAAACCACTTAGCTCTGAAACGATTGATCAGCACAGCATGCATGCCGAAAGGATTCTTGTTTCACGGCAAACTATTCAGCG
>CAZVKW010000039.1:8377-10469 GCA_964627945.1 uncultured Lentimicrobiaceae bacterium | reverse complement strand
CACAATTACCGTTTTCTAAGTTATGGTGACAGCTGTTTGTTTCTTCCTGATTCATCGGAATGAAGCATCATAATCACTATTTAGCCTTTTACAATTCTACTTTTCCTATTTTTGTCAATTAAAATCTGGTTTATGATGATGTCTCAAATGTTGAAATCAAGTTTGATTTCGCCCGCAATAGTATTTATATTTCTGCTTCAATCCTGTACAAATGTCCCGATTACTGGTCGTAAACAGCTGAATATCATTCCTTCATCACAGATGATGAGTATGAGTTATCAGCAATACGATGATTTTTTAAAATCCAATAAGAAATCGGCTGATTTAAAGCAAACAGCTATGATTCAGAATGTTGGTAAAAAGATTCAGAAAGCGGTTGAAACCTACTTTGCTCAAAAAAATATGTCGGCACAACTGACTGGTTATGCATGGGAATTTAATCTGGTTGATAGCGAGGAAGTGAACGCCTGGTGCATGCCGGGAGGCAAAGTTGTGGTTTATACCGGCATTTTACCTATTACAAAAGACGAAACCGGTCTTGCTGTTGTCATGGGTCACGAAATAGCGCACGCAATTGCCGAACATGGAAGTGAACGAATGAGCCAGAGTATGATTGCTGAAATGGGCGGAATCGCACTTGCGACTGCTTTGCAGGAGAAACCGGATGAAACGCAGGCGCTTTGGATGACCGCCTTCGGACTTGGTAGTCAGGTGGGAGTCATGTTGCCTTTCAGTCGTTTGCATGAAGAAGAGGCTGATCATCTGGGGCTTATTTTCATGGCTATGGCCGGTTATGATCCTGAAAAAGCAGTGAGTTTCTGGGAGCGGATGTCGGCTATGAAGGCTGGTCAGGCACCACCTGAGTTTCTGAGCACACATCCGTCAGATGGAACGAGAATCGCGAAAATCAAAGAATTTTTACCTGAAGCGAAGACATATTATAAGAAGTAAGTAGGGGAAAACAAACTTTTCTATCCGACTTAGTTTTCTTTCACTTCCAGCTTAAATCCTGTTCCGTGAACATTTTGAATGCTTACATTGGGGTCATCCTTAAGGTATTTGCGAAGACGTGTGATAAATACATCCATACTTCTTCCAAAAAAGTAATCATTGTCGCCCCAGACAGTTTTGAGAGCATGATCGCGGGTAAGCAGTTTATTCATATTCAGACAAAGCAGTTTTAACAGATTTGCTTCCTTTTGTGTAAGTGAAATTCTACCTGTTAATGATTGCAGCGTCATATTGGTTGCATCAAAAACGAAAATTCCAATCTGAAAAACCTCGTCATTCCGGTTCTCTGTTTGTTGGATTCGCGCACACCGACGAAGAATAGCCTTGATGCGTAGATTCAGTTCTTCGGTACTGAAGGGTTTTGTTATATAATCGTCACAACCCTGCTGAAATCCTTTTAAACGATCCTCCTTGAGCGATTTGGCGGTGAGGAAAATGATCGGAACCTGCTGGTTAATTTTGCGGATCATAGTAGCCAGGGTGAAACCATCAAGTCGGGGCATCATCACATCCAGAATACAGATATCCGGTTCTTCCTCCAGAAAACGATCATAACCCTGTTGCCCGTCGTGAGCCACTCTGATACTAAAGTGCATCAACTCGAGATAATCCTGAAGGAGCATACAAAGATTGGGATCATCCTCCACCAATAAAATAGAAGCTTGTTTTTCCATCATGACTCTTTTTGAATTGAATTAAGCGGAAGAAAGACTTCAAATTCGCTGCCTTTTCCGAGCTGGCTTCGTAATATGACTTTACCCTTGTGTTTTTCCACCATTTGTTTAACATAGTAAAGTCCCAAGCCAAAACCTTTCACATCATGAAGATCACCTGTATGCACCCGATAAAGATTTTTAAACACAAGTGGCTGATTTTCACTGGCAATGCCAATTCCATTGTCCTTGATTACAATTGTAACACCATTGGATACCATTCGGCTTGAAATTTCAATGAGTGGTTTTGAAACGGAGTATTTCAGTGCATTATCGAGCAGATTTGCGAAGACATTGGAAAGATGCATCCGGTCGCCAAGGATAACAGGATTTTCAGCCATCAGATGTAATTGAATATCAGCAGATTT
>CAZVKW010000039.1:0-8277 GCA_964627945.1 uncultured Lentimicrobiaceae bacterium | reverse complement strand
GGTGTTTTGAATTCATGCGTCATATTGTTGATGAAGTCCGACTTCATTTCGGATAGTTTCTTTTGCCTGATCATCGTTACAATTGTAAACCAGAAACTGAATATTACCACCAGCGTGAAAAGGGCGGATAAGATCATCCATTTCAGCATATGACCGAGTACATAACCTTGTTCATGGGGGAAATAGAAAGCAAAATAAAAATCACCGCGTGAAAAAACAGCTCTTATGCTCTGTTGGTGTTCCGATTCGAGAATTTCTTTTCTGTAATGGTGATAATTTCCCAGCATGAATTTTTCAGTTCTCCTGTTATAGATCGCATATTCATATCCTTTGTAGATCTGCATACAACCAAGCTCAGCTTGTACAAGTGAGTCAAATAGCTGTGGATCAATAACATCCAAAAGTTCTGCCTTGTTTTGATAACAAGGTGCCGGCATGCACATACGTTTGAGTGTTGAATCGGTATTTGATTCAACCAGGTGGTTTAAAACCGATTTCATGGCGATCCGAACACTCTGACTAAAATGCTCCTCTTTCATCCTGATCGCATTGTTTACCCAGAATATCTGCGTAAAAACCACCCCGAGTAAAGAGATTGCTGTAATAATTATGAGAATAGTAAATAAACGTGGCTTCATCAACTTATTGAATTGCAGGACAAATGTAATGGTTCGGATGGGTTAATGATCTGATGTTAACATTTCATTAACAGTAATTAACAGCGCTTTAACAAGCTTTGATTGGCGAAGTGGATACATTTGCCTCACAAACTTAAATAATAACTGAAACCATGAAAAAAATTGCTTTAAGCCTCGCGATGATCGCTTTCCTTGCTCTCGGAGCAGCTGCACAGGATGTAAAACAGGATGCAAAAAAAGTTGAAACCAAGAAAGAAGCAACTGTAAAGAAAAAAGGCTGCTGCGAAGATAAAAAATCTTGCACAAGCGAAGAAAAGAAAGCTTGCGGAGCCAGTGAAGAAAAGAAAAGCTGTTCATCAGACGAAAAGAAAGCCTGCACAAGCAAGGACGAAACAAAAGCTCCTGAAAAGAAATAATTAGAAAGGTTGAACCCACCTTAGAGGAGCCTTCCGGACATTTCGGAGGGCTTTTTCTTTTTTATACGCAGCAATCATTACTTTTGTACAAAAAAAGTATGGCAACTTCAACAATCACATATATCAACAATCTGAGAACTGAAATGACTCATTGTCAGTCTGGTACAGTTGTTTTGACCGATGCTCCGGTTGATAATAAGGGAAAAGGGGAGGTGTTTTCTCCCACTGATCTGATGGCAACATCTCTTGGTAGCTGTATGCTGACTATCATGGGAATAGCGGCTCAGGAACATGGCTTTTCGATTGACGGGTCAACTGCAACAGTCACAAAAATTATGGCTTCCGATCCGCGCAGGATTGCTGAAATCAAAATTGATATCACATTTCCTGAAGTTTATTCGGAAAAACATAAGAAAATCCTGACAATCATCTCCAAAACCTGTCCGGTGGCTTTAAGTCTGCACCCCGATCTGAAACAGGATGTTAGCCTTCATTTTCGCGCGTAATGATTGATGTACATATTGGAATTGGCCTGAAAGGTCAACAGGAATTGGTTGTAAGTGAGAAAGATACGGCCGTTAAATTCAATTCCGGACTGGTAGAGGTTTTTGCAACACCCGCTATGATTGCCCTGATGGAAACGACAGCCCTTAGAAGCATTGAGTCTTTTTTACCTGAAAATGCAACCAGCGTTGGCACCGAAGTGAATATGAAACATCTGAAAGCGTCCGGAGTAGGGCATAAACTGCGTTGTGAAAGCACGGTAGTAGAGGTGAATGGACGGAAAATCACTTTTGAGATCACAGTATGGGATGATATGATTCTGGTTGGACATGGAAAACATATCAGGCATATTGTTGATAAAGAGAAGTTTATGTCGCAGATTTAAATTGCTATAACTAAATTCCAATGAAGACAATCCGGTTTACTGGTCAGCAGTTTGAAAAACAATCATACCATATGATTATTTTGTCCGGACTCATCCTTCTTGGCCTTTTTGTTTCATGCCAGAAACCCGTTGAGGTTCAAACCCTGAGCTGTAATCTTGAAACAGCCAAGCTGAAGTTTACCGAAGACAGTTTACAGGTGCTTTACCGCCTTGAAACAGCAGGTGACTTTGAGGTGAAAAGTTTCTATTATCAGGGCGAACAAGGCAAAATAACGATCAATAATCCGGATACTTTGGTAGAAATTCTCATTATGCTTTCTACACAGAAAGAAATGTTTGCTGGTGCAACGGGATCAGCCAGAAATGGTGGGATCAAGGTGAGCTATAAAGCCATTGGCCCCGCAGGTACTACCTACGAGGCCATGGATCAATGCATTCAGAATATCATTGAGGAATAATTATTCCTTAATGATTCTGGTGAAATATGTTGATTTTCCGTTTGTTATGATCAGTTGATAAATTCCGGAACCTGCCTTTTCTAGCGAGTTGAGCGAAAAAGTATAATCGCCCGGCATGGTGAAACTCTTCTGGAACTGATCAATTACTTTTCCGAGCGAATTATATACAATCACCTGATAATCGCCTTTGTTTTGAATATTTAGTTCAAGATCAACAAGTCCGTTGGTCGGATTTGGAAAGACTGAAACAGGAGAATAGGCATACGTATTCGACTCATTGATTCCGATACTTGGTGAAACAAGTCGTTTGGTGGTATAAATCCTGAATTCACCTGCTCCCAGTAAAATCGGTGCACCGGCATCGACCACATCAATCGAATCGTTGTGGAAATAGTCGTACCATTTTCCTGTAAGATTAAACTGTGGATTGATTTCCTCATCGTAAACGTTGAAATTCGCCAGAACAGTTACCGACATATCGCTATTGTTCAGGTGAAGACTTTTGGTAAAATCAGCCGCACTCAGGGTATAATCGGTTGTCGTAAAGACTTCATGCGATTTACGCAGTTTCATGAGTTCAGAATAGTAGTTATATAAGCGTCTTCTGTCAGAATTCTGGAAATAGTTCCATCTGACCGGTTTGGGACAAACACGGCAATCGGCATCGATACTGACGTCATAACCAAGTTCGCCGAACTGCCAGATCATTTTAGGACCCGGAATCAGCAGGAACATGGATGCGGCAGCAGCACTGCGGCGTGTGGCAATATCCAGAAGCTTTGCATTGTGGTTTGGATTCGCTGTATTTCCGTAGGTAATGTTCTTAAACATCTGGCGCTCTTCATCATGGCTTTCCATATATCCAACGAGATTTGGCTGCGAGAAGCCTCTCTTTTTGTACGAAACCCATGAAAAATCCGATTCGCCTTCATATCCCATTGTTGCCTGATTGTAATTGTAAACACTGTTACCCCATACCATCATTCCATAGGTTGTAAGCACTTTTTCTTCAGAATTATCGCCCCAATGTTCAAGAATTACATAGGCATCGTTTTTTACTTCCCAGATTTTATCGGCCATACGTTTTAAAATGGCGATTCGGCCTGCATTGTATGGGTCAGCATTGCTTGAGTTGGTGAATCCTTTTGTGAAGTCGAAGCGGAATCCATCCACATTGAATTCAGTAAGCCAGAAGGCATTCACACGGTCGATAAAATCCTTGGTGTTCTGACTTTCATGGTTGAAATCGTAGCCCCAGCAATAAGGTTCGTGTGGACAAACCTGATTGTACCATGGATTGTTGGCTGCCGGACGACTGTTTGCTGCATCGAAATACATCTGCACAAGTGGCGACTGACCATAAGAATGGTTGAGCACCATATCTACAATGACGGCGATTCCGCGACTGTGGCATTCGTCAATAAAAGCTTTGTAATCGTTGATGGTTCCATAAGCCTTGTCTGTAGCAAAATAATAGGCCGGATTATAACCCCATGAATCGTTTCCTTCAAATTCGTTGATTGGCATGAGTTCGATGGCTGTAATTCCCAGATTTTGCAGATAATCAAGCGTATCCCGAACTGTTTTAATGTCGCGGCTGGCAACAAAGTCGCGGATATGAAGCTCATAAATGAGTAATTCATCGTGTGGCAGGGCTTCGAAATTCGTGACTTGCCATTGATAGGCAGTCTGAGCGGTCTGGAAAATGCTTACAAATCCGGTTGTTTTGCCGGTTGGATAAGGTTTCAGATTGGGGTAGGTTGTATTTGAAATGTATTGATCATTCCATGGATCGAGAACCTTGTTGCAGAAAGGATCTCCCACTTTCAGCTCTCCGTCGATGAAATACTGGTAAGCATATTCTTTTCCTGCTTCCAGATTGTTGAGCTGAATCCAGTAGCGGCTGCCGTCTGGCGTACGTTTCATATAATTGGAATTGTCGAGCTGCCAGTTATTGAATTCTCCTATCGCAAAAACGAAACTCTTATATGGGGCATGAAGGCAAAGAACAACCGAATGATCATCTACATAATTGATTCCATCTACCATTCCAGCAGGCAGATCTTCCACAGTCACGGCAGGACGGATGTAATACGAGAATGAATCGACCATCATTTCCGGACTGGCATAAGCGATGGCTTTCACCCAGCTGGTGCCTGATCCGGTAGCAGTGATATTGTATGTCAGGCTGTTGGTAAGACTCATGCTCACCTTGCTGTTGTTGATAAACAGAACGGTTGAATCAGCATCATTGGAAGCCACTTCAACCGGAATTACTGTTCCTGTTTCGACCAGAACCTGCTCAGCCGATGGCTCAATAAATGCCACATTCAATCCGGCGGCATAAACGTCATAAAAGATATCGCCACCTTCGGCTGTTTTTCCTTCGAGCCAGCTACCGCCAACCTGAACTCCACTCCGAAATACAAAAGCCATTTTCTCAATGGTTTCTGCAGCAGGAACGCCATAATAAGCGCGGATGCTGGGCGTAATTGTCAAAGTATACACATCGGTCGCGATACGCGTAAGCTTGGTGGATGCGTCGTTTTCTCCCCAGCCTGTTACGACATATTTCCAGTCGGAACCGCTGGTTGAATTGTTGGTGATTACCCCTGTATGGGCATACACATCGCCTGTATAACCTGCCAGTCCGCCACTTCCCTGGGCAGCATAAAAGGTAAGCGTTATGGCATCCTGATCGGTGGGAAAGGCCGGATCAACCGTAATTACCTGTGATTTTACCAGCAGGAAAAACCCCAGAAGAAAACTTGTTAGTATGATTCTTTTCATGTTTACATGGTTTTTATGGATAAACGGGATGGGTTCCTGAAGAGGTTCAGAACTCAAACATATCACCCGGTTTTGGTATTTGTATATTGCTAAATCCTTTGTCTTTAAGCGTTTCTGCGTATTTTTTCTGGACCTCGTATTCGCCGTGAACCAAAAAGATCATCTGGAGCTTTTCATTGTTCTGGCATTGCAGATACTGCGCCATTTCGTTGTAGTCGCCATGACCACTGAATGAATCGATCCTGAAAATTTCGGCATTCACTTTATGCGGAATCCCGAAGATGGATATTTCCTCTTCGCCGCGTGTAATGCGTGCTCCGAGGGTTGATGGGGCACAATAGCCTACGATCAGGATGCTGTTGTTCTCGTTTTCGATGTTGTTGGCCAGATGATGTTTAATACGCCCGGCTTCCATCATCCCGGAAGCTGAAATGATCACACAAGGCTCGTTTTTATCATTAAGTTTCTTGGAGTCATCCACACTTTTGATGTAATTGAGCCCGTTGAAACCAAAGGGATCGGGATCGGTATTCATCACTTCAAGCACTTCCTTGTTGAAACATTCGGCATGCATTCGGAAGATTTCCGTAGCGTTTACAGCCAGCGGACTGTCGACATAGATCGGTATTTTGGGTAATGAGCCTTCGTTGTAGAACTTATTCATCACATACACTAATTCCTGCGTACGGCCAATGGCGAAAGACGGAATGATGAGTTTACCGCGTTTTTCGACACAGGTATGTTTTACAATCCGCAAGAGTTCGTCTTCAGCGCCTTTTTTGTCCTTGTGCAAACGGTCGCCATAGGTTGATTCGGTAATCAGATAATCACACTGCGGGAAAGCATCCGGCGGACGAAGAATATAGTTTTGCGGCCTGCCGATATCTCCGGTATATCCCAGACGGATTTTACGTCCGTTTTCGTCCAGATCGATAGTGATAGCGCTGCTTCCAAGCAGATGGCCTGTATTGGTGAATTTGACTGTTGTGTTTTTATCGATATTGAATTTCCGGTTATAAGCCACTCCGATAAAGAGTTCCATACACTGGACCGCATCTTTCTGGGTATAAATGGGTTCAACGGGAGGCAGGCCTTTGCGTGCCCGTTTTTTGTTGAACCACACGGTATCATGTTCCTGAATAAAACCGCTGTCGGAGAGCATAATCGAGCACAGATCGCGGGTGGCGGAGGTGCAGACGACCGATCCTCGGAAACCGTTTTTGTAGAAATAGGGGATGAGGCCCGAATGATCAATATGGGCATGTGAAAGGATGATATGATCGATCTCGGCAGGATTGACACCGGGATTTCGGTTCATACCATCAGTTTCGAGACCTTTTCCCTGAAAGGCGCCGCAATCAAGCAGGATTTTCTTACCCTGTGCGGTGATGATCAGATGTTTGCTACCCGTCACTTCGCGGGCTGCTCCCAGAAATTTGATTTTCATAGCGATTTTGTTTTCGGGGAAGGGAAATATTTATTTACTCCTTCAAAGATAATACTTTTTCGAGCGGTTTCCTTTGCTGAGGCTTTTCAGCGCTCAAATGCCATTTACATCGGTTGCGATAGACAGAAGTTGAAAGTGAAGAGTGAAAAGTGAATAAGGAAAAGTGAGTAGCAAAAACTTATGTCAGCCTGAGCCGAGTAAAAGGCGACTTGAGCGACTTAAGAGATGTAAGCGACTTAAGCGATGTTTTTAAAAATGGAAATTGATCTTCCTTACATGATGGATTCTTTTTTTAACACAGAGATGAATGGAGTTGAATACGGAGCATAGTTCATTGTCAGCCTGAGCGGAGTCGAAGGTGACTTGAGCGACCTAAGAGATGTAAGCGACTTAAGCGAGGTTTTTAAAAATGGAAATTGATCTTCCTTACATGATGGATTCTTTTTTTTAACACAGAGAAAAATGGAGTTGAATACGGAGTTTCAGTGAGTTTGAATAGTAAATCGCGTTTTTCTACCAAGGATTGCATGGAATTTAATCATAAGGTATCCTGTTGTTACAGGAGCAAAGTTAAAATCCAGATTCAAAATGTAGCCTTGTATGGCAAAAGTATGGTAGCAGGGTAGCGACAAAAGGTTTTTACCGTAAAATTTTATTGACTAATTTTGTAAACCTGAGAAAAGGAGATTACTTTTGATCTTTTAGATTAGGCAGAAAAACATAAAAAATATTTCGGATTTGGGTTGTGTTAAAAAATTAACCTATGGATTCACAACATTTTCAATTAAATATACCGCTTAGTTTTAAACAGATAATTGATATTGTAAAACAACTGTCACCTACTGAAAAACAGCAACTTAGTGAAGTTTTATTGGCAGAACAGAACATCGATACTCTTGTAATACCGGAGGAACATAAAGATATAGTGCGGGAACGAATTATAAAATATGAAAACAGCCCCGAAAGCTATCTTTCATTGGATGAATTAGAAGAAAAGATGTCGGCCCGCAAATGAAATTCACGGTTAAATACAACCCTGACTTCTTTGATGATCTTGTTCAGGCTGTTGACTGGTACAATGATAAACAAGCTGGATTAGGTGATCGTTTTTTAATGAATGTGACGAAGCAAACAGCACAACTATCGGCTTCTGCCCTTCATTATTCAGTTAAATATGACGATATACGTTGTTTTTGTATAAAAAGGTTTCCATTTGTAGTGCATTACCGTATTCATGAACCAAGCAAAACAGTTCGGGTTGAAGCTTTGTTCCACACAAGCCGTGACCCAAAAATATGGGATGATCGTATAAAAGAGTAAATAGAATCCCAAAATCCTTCGCCCCTGCCCTGGCCTAGTCTGTGACAAAACACTTCGATATCGTTGACCGGAAAACATTTCAATCAAGACAACGATTTATAGAGTAAGATAATACAGTGCTGATTGATATTCAATGCAGGTTCCTGTCGTCATTGAAATCATGATAGATGTTTTCTTCCTGCCTAATTTGCAAATTCATATTTTAATGAACGATGTATTTACAGACCATACAGGGCTTAGGTTCTAATACGTCCGGTACGAAGCCTTGCTCTCCACAAAATAAACCGGGATATCTACAATGAAACTTTTCAGCCATTGG
>CAZVKW010000038.1:1759-25350 GCA_964627945.1 uncultured Lentimicrobiaceae bacterium | reverse complement strand
GAGTTCGACCGTTCAGGAGAAAATATCAATTCCGATGTGTATGAAATAGAACGAACAGGAATGATGAAGGCACAGCGCGTTATCACTGTGAGTAATCTGACACGTAATATTGTTATTGAAAGATATGGAATTGATCCGGCCAAAGTATTTACAGTTCATAATGCTGTTGAACCCGTTGAAAAACAGTACGATCTGTATGAAAAACAGGTAAAAGAGAAAGTTGTGACATTCCTTGGCAGAATTACCTTCCAGAAAGGTCCTGAGTATTTTGTTGAAGCTGCCCGTAAAATCCTGAAACGTGACTCAAACGTGCGTTTCGTTATGGCCGGTTCGGGCGATTTACTCAATAAAATGGTTCTTCGAGTGGCTCAGTTGAGGATTGGTGATAAATTTCATTTCACCGGATTTCTGAAAGGCGATGATGTTGACAAGATGTTTGCTATGTCAGATGTTTTTGTAATGCCCTCGATATCAGAACCTTTTGGGATAGTGCCGCTCGAAGCGATGCGTTCCAATGTTCCGGTTGTTATTTCAAAGCAATCTGGTGTTGCAGAAGTACTCAAACATGCCATCAAAGTAGATTTCTGGGATATCGACGGACTTGCTGATGCTATTTACGGACTTTGTCATTATGATGCCCTCTCAAAAACATTTATTAAATATGGAAAAGAAGAGGTGGATAATCTGAAATGGGAAAATGCCGCCAAACTGATTAAAGAAGTGTATGATTCGGTCTATACAAGTCAGCACTAAATATAAAATATTGATAATAAAGAAGAAACATCCAATTAACTGGTAAAAATAATCACCTATGAAATCGATCTGCTTCTATTTTCAGGTTCATCAGCCTTTCCGCCTGCGTACCTACAGGTTCTTCGATATTGGAAAGAACCACTATTATTACGATGAGTACATCAACAGGATGATCATGCGCAGGGTAGCTGAGAAATCATATCTTCCGATGAATGCTTTGTTGCTTGAACAGATTAAGGAATATGGTGTAAGGTTTAAGGTAGCCTTTTCAATTTCCGGTATTGCCATGGAGCAGATGGAGATGTATG
The DNA here is from genome assembly GCA_964627945.1 of uncultured Lentimicrobiaceae bacterium. GTDB lineage: Bacteria > Bacteroidota > Bacteroidia > Bacteroidales > F082 > CAJBPB01. Next base: position 24,289 of record CAZVKW010000038.1, on the reverse strand, counting down.
CACCTGAAGTTCTTGAAAGTTTTCGGAAGCTCGTTGCAACAGGCAATGTGGAGATATTGGCCGAAACCTATGGTCATTCGCTGGCATCCTTGAAGGATCCGGAAGAATTTAAATATCAGGTTGAACTTCACACAAAGAAGGTTCGTGAACTGTTTGGAGTTACACCCACAAGTTTCAGAAATACAGAGTTGATCTATTCTGACCGGATTGGTGAGCTCGTTGCTTCGATGGGTTACAAAGTAATGCTTACCGAAGGTGCAAAGCACGTATTGGGATGGAAGAGTCCTAACTATATGTATACCAATGCGATAAATCCGAAGTTGAAAGTATTGCTCCGCAATTTCAGATTGAGTGATGATATTTCGTTCCGTTTCTCACAACAAAGTTGGTCGGAATGGCCTGTAACAAGCTCAAAATTTGTTGGTTGGCTAAACAATATCAATCCAAAGGAAGAGGTGGTGAATATTTTTCTTGATTATGAAACCTTTGGTGAACATCAATGGGCCGCAACAGGAATCTTCGATTTCATGCGCGATCTTCCAAAAACCATTTTTGCAAATTCAGAATTTGTTTTCGCAACACCCGCCGAACTTGCAACTACTCTTCAACCGGTTTCAGCCATTCATGTTCCGAATACCATCTCCTGGGCCGATGAAGAACGAGATCTGACTGCCTGGATTGGAAACAATTTGCAGGACGAAGCATTTGATAAACTCTATTCGCTGGCTGCAAAAATCAGAATGTGCGACGATGACAGGATCAAACAGGACTGGATTTATCTACAATCATCAGACCACTTCTACTATATGTGTACCAAATGGTTCTCCGATGGCGACGTACACCGATATTTCAACCATTATCCATCACCTTACGAAGCCTATATTAATTATATGAACGTGCTGGCCGATTTTGTAATCAGGCTGAATAATGCAGTTCCGGATACCAAAGACCTGGTTGATGGTCTGATCGAAAATGCGACACAATTGGGAAAGGAAATTGGTAAACTGGCCTCCTCCAAATTTAAGGATATCGTTAGTGATGTGCAGGAAACCGTTCAGAAAAAGAGCGGTGAAGTCAAACCGGTTTTCGACGACATCAAAAAAATGAGCGATGCGAAAATCAAACAATTTGTGAAAGATCTTGATGCCGAACAGTTGGTTGTTGCATTGAAAGATGCTGAGAATGAGTTGATTGATAAGGTTCTTCCAAATCTTGGTAAAGCAGCCCGAAAGAAATATGACGAGGTATCGACCGAGATCGGAAAAGTATCAAAAAAGCGTGCGAATGAAGTTCGCCGCGAAATAGAAAACCAGTTGAAAAAATTCTTCTGAGAAGTTATTTACCATTATATGAATAAGTTACATCAATTCGTGCAGACGAATTGAATTCGAATTGCAAAATCTGAAAAAACAAACTATGAAAAAAGCTGAATATATCTTTGAGACCAGTTGGGAAGTATGTAATATGGTTGGAGGTATCTATACGGTCATCTCATCAAAAGCCAAAATCCTGAAACAGGAATACGGCGATCGTTATATCACCATTGGTCCGGATGTTTGGAAAGAGACAAGAGTAAATCCTTATTTTATTGAAGACAATAATCTGTTTTCAGAATGGCGTCAGAAAGCAGCCCTTCAGGGACTCAAGATCAGGGTTGGCCGTTGGGCCATTGAAAGCAGCCCTGTTGCAATCCTGATCGATTTTACCCCTTTGTTTTCTCAAAAAGACCGCGTTTTTGCCACGTTATGGGAAAGTTTCCAACTCGATTCAATCCATGGTCAGTGGGATTATGTTGAACCTGCGATGTTTGGCTATGCTGCCGGACAAGTGATTGAGAGTTTCTATGATTTCTATATCACAGGCTACGATAATATTATCGCCCAGTTTCATGAATGGATGACAGGTACAGGTGTTCTCTTTCTCAAACAAAACCTGCCTCAGATCGGAACAGTGTTTACCACGCATGCAACCTATCTTGGAAGAGCTATTGCAGGTAATGGACTGCCGCTCTATAGTGATCTGAATAACTACAATCCGGTATTGATGGCCAGCAGGTTTGGTATCATCTCGCAGCAATCACTCGAAAGATCTGCCGCAAAAGAAGCGGATGCATTTACAACTGTAAGTGAAAATACTGCTGCCGAATGCAGACAGTTTCTGGGCAGGGTGCCTGATTCCGTCACCATGAACGGCTTCGATCCCAAACTGATTATTCAAAATAAGGACCTGGCAGAAAAACGGCTTGTTTCCAGAAAAAAAATTCTTGAAGTGGCATCGGCACTTACCGGTACTGTTATTTCTGACAATGCGATGATGTTGCTTACTAGCGGCAGATATGAATTCAGAAACAAAGGGATTGATCTTTTCATTGAAACGCTTGGTCAACTTAATCAGGATAAAAAACTTCCAAATGAAATTCTGGCAGTTATTGCAGTTCCGGCCAATATTGTCGGTCCGGTCAAAGAACTTGCTGATCGTCTGAATGGTAAAACAACCGAGATACCTTCAGCAAATCAGTTTACTACCCACTGTCTGCATGATTTACACCATGATTTGATTGTCAACCGCATCCGGCAATGTGGACTTACCAATTCCGCAACGGATAAAGTGAAAGTGATTTTTGTTCCTTCGTATCTGACGGGTCAGGATGGAATTTTTAATTTGAACTATTACCATTTCCTTTCTGGATTCGATCTTACTCTGTTCCCATCTTATTATGAACCATGGGGTTATACTCCACTCGAGAGTATTGCATTTGCCATTCCAACCATCACATCCTGCCTTTCAGGCTTCGGACAATGGGTTCTTGCTTCCGGAAAACACGGAAAATCGGTACAGGTAATCAATCGCGATGATCATAATGATGCTGCAGCGATTGATGAAATGAGAAAAATGATCCTTGCTCAGGCAAAAATGAAAGAGCCTGCTTTGCTTGCCCAGCATGCTGATGCTCTGGAAATCGCATCTGATGCGCAATGGGGAAAGATGTACCTGCATTACGAAGTGGCTTACGATCATGCACTTGCAAAGGTAACTGAGCGTGAAAGTCAGTTTGAAGTGAGAAAATACACCGAAACACTTCGCACTTTTAATTACCACAAACAAGATCAGCCAACCTGGAAAAAGGTATTGATTCAGCCTGTGTTTACCCACGAATTGGTAAAACTTCAGGAGCTTTCGCAAAACCTCTGGTGGTCGTGGAATTACGAAGCCATTGCATTGTTCGAGTCTATTGACCCGGTTGCATGGCAGGATGCAGAGCATAATCCGATCACGTTGATGGAAGGTCTCTCGAAAAGACAGATGGAAGGCCTCGAAAAAAACGCTGACTTTGTGAACAGATTGAACAAGGTCTATGGCGATTTTCAGAATTATATGGAAGAAAAGCCTGTTTCTGAGGATATTATTGCCTATTTCAGTATGGAATATGGCTTACACAAGAGTCTGAAGATTTATTCAGGAGGATTAGGCATTCTGGCCGGTGATTATCTCAAAGAAGCCAGCGACTCAGCAGTTAATATGGTGGGTATCGGACTTTTATACCGTTATGGTTATTTTACACAGGATATTTCGCTTTTTGGTGATCAGATTGCACAATATATTCCGCAGAAATTCACGCATTTGCCCCTCGAACCTGTTCGTGATGAAAAAGGAGATTGGGTAACGGTTGTTCTCGCAATGCCCGGAAGAAATGTGATTGCCAAAGCATGGAAAGTACAGGTGGGTCGTATTCCATTGTACCTGCTTGATACGGATATTGAAGAAAACTCGATGGATGACCGCAATATCACCCATCAGCTATATGGTGGCGATAACGAAATGCGCTTTAAGCAGGAAGCTGTGCTGGGTGTTGGCGGTATTCGCCTGCTCGAGAAACTTGGTATCAGTCCGATGATGTATCATTGCAACGAAGGTCATGCTGCTTTTATAGGTCTTGAACGTCTTCGTATTTTTGTTGAACACAAACACCTCCGATTCGATGTTGCCCGCGAAATCGTTCGCGCTTCAACTCTTTTCACAACACATACGCCTGTTCCGGCCGGACACGATGCTTTCGACGAAAACCTGCTCCGTACCTATGTCCCGCATTATGCTGACCGCTTGAATATCACATGGGACGAGTTTATGAACCTCGGAAGATTCAGACAAAACGATCCTACTGACAAATTCTCAATGAGTGTTCTGGCAACCAATCTGAGTCAGGAAGTGAATGGGGTGAGCCTGATCCATGGCCGTGTTTCACGCGAAATGTTTCAGGTGCTTTATCCGGGATATTTCCCTGATGAACTCCATATCGGATTTGTTACCAATGGTGTCCATTATCCAACATGGGCTGATGCCTCATGGCAGCAACTTTATCATCAGACTTTCACACCCGGTTTCGAAAAAGATCAGGCCAACCCCGAACATTGGAAAAGCATTCATCAGGTTCCGGATCAGGATATCTGGAACATCAGACTTTCGCTCAAGCAGGATTTGCTCACCTATGTGAAATACCGTGTGAAGAACGATCTGACCGAAAGGGAAGAAAGCCCGAAACTAATCGTGAAGACGCTCGAATCGATCAATAAAAATGCTTTGGTGATTGGTTTTGCTCGTCGATTTGCTACCTATAAAAGGGCACATCTGTTGTTTACCAACCTTGAGAAGCTTTCAAAAATCGTCAATAATCCTGATAAACCTGTTCTGTTCCTATTTGCTGGAAAAGCACATCCAAACGATAAAGCCGGTCAGGATTTGATCAAACGCATTATCGAAGTATCGAAATTACCCGATTTTATTGGTAAAGTAATATTCATCGAGAATTATGATATGGAACTTGGCAAGCGACTGACCAGCAGTGTGGATATCTGGCTCAATACGCCGACCCGTCCGCTTGAGGCTTCCGGAACCAGCGGCGAGAAAGCCGTGATGAACGGGGTACTCAATTTCTCAGTGCTTGATGGTTGGTGGGCCGAAGGTTATCGTGCCAATGCAGGATGGGCCATTCAGGAAAAACGCACCTATGTAAATCAGGCTTATCAGGACGAACTCGATGTGGAGACAATTTTCAGTCTGCTCGAACAGGAAATTCTTCCTGTTTATTTCGATCGTAATGCCGATGGAGTTCCGGAAAAATGGGTGAAATTCATCAAGAATAATATTAGTGAGATCGCTCCTAACTATACCATGAAGCGGATGCTGAACGATTATTTCGATCGTTTTTACAACAAACTGATCGCACGTTCTCACCGGATGAAAAAGGATCACAGAAAATTTGCACACGATATGGCAGCATGGAAAGCCAATATCCGTGCAAACTGGGATGCGATCGAAGTGAAAACGATCAAGGTACCCGATCCGACCATTCGGCCATTGAATTTTGGTGAAAACTTTGTGGCTGAAATTACTCTGCAAACCCCTGGTATTAAAGCAGGTGATGTAGGTATTGAGCTTCTGTTCGGACGTAAATTGCACGATAAGATCGATGAAATTGTGTTTGTCGAAAAGATGAATATGGTAAGCAGCGGCGATGATTGGACTACTTTCAGTATCAATGTTCCTGTTTACAGAGCAGGGGTGTATGACTATACTTTCAGGATTTATCCGAATAATCCCGATCTGCCTCACCGAATGGATCTGCCATTACTCAAATGGATTTAAAATAAAAAAAGAGCGGCTTAGCCGCTCTTTTTTTTTATTCATTTTCTTCAAGGCCTGACAATGAGTCAGGTCATAGAAAAATTACTTAACCGGTATCTTTTTCAATACATCCAGCGTCAGTTTCCAGAATTTCACAACAGATGCAATTTCAAGTCTTTCATCAGGTGAATGGGCTCCTTTGATGGTTGGGCCAAATGAAATCATATCCATTTTTGGATAGGCATCACCTATCAGACCGCATTCAAGGCCAGCATGAATGGCTTTTACCTGAGGTTTTGAGAGGAAAAGATTGAAATATGCTGTTTCGGTAATCTCTCTAATTTCCGATTTCGGATTTGGTGTCCATCCAGGATAACCGTCGGTATGTTCTGAAGATGCTCCTGCAAGTTCAAAACAGGCTGCGACCATATTGGCAACATCGTCTTTGGCTGATTCAATTGAGCTCCGCTGGCTTGTGGTGATGGTCCAGATGCCATCTTTCATCCTAATCGAGGCCAAATTGGTGGAAGTTTCCACAAAATTGGCGATTGACTGTGACATTGCAATCACTCCGTGAGGGCAGGCATACAGGCTGTTGAAAAGCTTCTGTTGGTCGGCCAGAGCTACGACCTCTTCAATTTTTTTGGCAACGGCAGTACAACTTATTTTCAGATTGGGTTCAGTGATGGAAAACTCTTTACAAATGCTTGCAGCAGATTTAGTTACAAAATTCTCGAATCCATTAAGTTGATTATCAGGAACTAGTACTGTACATTTTGCTTCGCGAGCGATAGCATTACGAAGATTTCCTCCCTCAATATCGTTTAAGCGGACGCCAAATAATTTTCCGGATTCCCATAAAATTCTGTTCAGCAATTTATTTGCGTTTCCGTAACCCTTGTGGATATCGTCACCTGAATGACCTCCTCTGAGTCCGCTAACCGTTATTGAAAATATCTTGTGATCTTTTGGCGCTGCTTCTGTTGTATATGGAAGACTGATCACGGTGTCTTTTCCGCCTGCACAACCGATGAAAAGTTCTCCTTCATCTTCAGAATCGAGGTTTAGCAGAATTTCAGCTTTCAGAAAATCATCTCTCAGACCGAAAGCGCCGGTTAATCCGGTTTCTTCGTCAATGGTGAAAAGGCATTCTATCGGTCCATGCTCGATGTTTTCATCTGAAAGTATGGCCAGCTGGGCTGCAATACCAATTCCATCGTCGGCTCCCAAAGTCGTTCCGTTGGCTTTTACCCAACCTTCGGCTGTTACACTGACTTCGATAGGGTCTTTTTCAAAATCATGAACTTTATCGCTGTTCTTTTCACATACCATATCGATATGACTTTGCAAAACAACTGTTTTTCTGTTTTCGTAACCTTTTGTTGCCGATTTACAAATCAGGATATTGCCAGTCTCATCTTTTTTGCAAACCAATTGATTTTTTTCGGCAAAAGAAATGAGGTAAGCAGCAATTTTCTCTTCTTTTTTTGAAGGACGGGGAATAGAGAGAATTTCACGGAAATAGTGCCAGATTCCGGCCGGCTCAAGGGATTTCAGGGCTTCGTTCATAATACTTTTCTTTGTTAAGTAGCAAATATAATCAGAAAAGCATTCGGGCTACTTTACTAGTCTTAAGCAAGGAAAAAAAATACTAATAAAGCCGAAGAAAAAACTGAATCAGAAGAATTTGTTCAGAATTTCAAAAAAATCCGATTTATGGATCGGCTTTGAAATATATTCGTTACACCCTGCTTCGAGACACATATGTTTGTCTGCCAGCATGGCGTAAGCTGTCTGAGCAATGATCGGTACATCAGGATCGATCTCCCGGATACGGCGTGTAATTTCAAGTCCATGAATATCAGGAAGCCGTAAATCCATCAGAACCAGATTAAAATTTCTCTTTTTTCTGAAAGTTTCAAATGCTGACATACCATATTCCTCATGCGTTATCGTAACGCCAAGCGGCGTAAGATAAGCTGCAAGTAACTGATAATTAGAGGATACGTCTTCAACGATTAGGATGTTCTTCCCTTTCAGATCTGGCGTAACATAACTTCTAGCAGTAGCAGTATACATATGATTGAGTTTCTGATGCTAAATCCCTTTTTCTGAATTACAAAACTAATAATAAATAGTTGGAAATACTTAAATATTTTTCAACAAATGAATCGTTTCAATTGGGTTGGCGGCTCCAAAAATTGCTTGTCCGGCAACAAGAATATCAGCTCCTGCATTGACAAGCTGAACTGCATTTTTCAGATCAACCCCACCATCAACCTCAATACGTGTTGAGAGGTTTTTGCGGAGTATCATCTCTTTCAGACAACTTATTTTATCATAACTGTTTGGGATAAATTTCTGTCCGCCAAAACCAGGATTAACCGACATGATTAATACCATATCTGCCTCGCTGATAATGTCTTCAAGATTAGAAACAGCGGTGTGTGGATTCAAAACTACACCAGCCTGCATGCCTTCTTTCCGGATGCTGTTCAGTGTGCGGTGAAGATGTGTACATGCTTCAATATGTACCGAAAGAATGTTGGCTCCGGCTTCACGGAAACGGGTAATATACTGATCCGGATTGATGATCATAAGATGTACATCAAGGGGTTTCGAAGCTTTCTGACTGATCGCTTTCACAACTGGTATTCCAAATGAAAGATTTGGTACAAATACACCGTCCATGATATCAAGATGAAACCAATCGGCTTCACTGCTGTTCACCATTTCAATATCACGTTCGAGATGCAGAAAATCTGCTGAGAGCAGGGAAGGGGCAATAAAAGGTTTCATGTTATTTTTTTACAAAAATAAAAAAAAGCGCCGGTCAGGCGCTTTAAATCTTATCCGAGATAACTTTTCAGGATTTTACTCCGGCTGTTATGTTTCAGGCGTCGGATGGCTTTTTCTTTGATCTGCCTGACTCGTTCGCGGGTAAGATCAAATTTTTCACCAATTTCTTCGAGTGTCATCGGGTGACTTCCGTTTAATCCGAAATATAATTTTACTACGTCGGATTCCCGTTGTGTCAAGGTGGAAATAGCCCGGTCAATTTCTTTACGCAGTGATTCGTAGAGTAATTCGGTTTCAGGAGTGATAGCTTCCTCACTTCTCAGAACGTCGTACATATTATTTTCTTCGTCCTGAATCAGAGGAGCATCCATCGATACATGCCTTCCGGCATTTTTCATCGATTCTTTTACTTCTGTTTCTGTAACTTCCAGTACTTCAGCGATCTCTTCGGCATTGGGTTCACGTTCAAATTCCTGTTCCAGCTTCGCATAGGCCTTGTTGATCTTATTGATCGATCCTATTTTGTTCAGTGGAAGACGTACGATACGCGACTGTTCGGCCAAAGCCTGCAAAATCGACTGTCTGATCCACCACACCGCATAAGAAATGAATTTAAATCCACGTGTTTCGTCAAAACGCTGGGCGGCCTTGATAAGACCCAGATTTCCTTCATTGATTAAGTCCGGAAGACTTAAGCCCTGGTTTTGGTACTGCTTTGAAACAGATACTACAAATCGGAGGTTGGCTTTTGTGAGTTTTTCAAGCGCGGCACGGTCACCAAGCTTGATGCGCTGTGCCAATGCAACCTCTTCTTCTGCCGTAATGAGTTCAACTTTACCGATTTCCTGCAGATATTTATCCAGCGAAGCTGTTTCGCGGTTAGTAACCTGCTTTGTGATTTTAAGCTGCCTCATGAATGATGAATAAAATGGTTAGATTTATGTATTTATGGATAATTAGTTGCGTTCCTGATGACCTTCAGGCTTCGGAAGCAACACCTTACGCGATAATTTCATTTTGTTGGTTTTCGGATCAACGCCAATGAGTTTAACTTTGATCTTGTCACCTGCCTTCAACACACCTTCAACGGTATCGAGTCTGCGCCATTCAATTTCTGAAATATGCAATAGTGCGTCTTTGCCAGGAAGAATTTCAACAAACGCACCAAAAGGCATGATTGATTTCACGGTTCCAAGATAAACTTCACCAATCTCGGGAACAGCGACGATAGCCCTGATACGCATCTTGGCCAGTTCGATCGATTCCTTGTTCGGAGAAACGATATCGATTACGCCAGTATTTCCAACTTCTTCAATTACAATGGTTGTTCCTGTTTCTCGCTGCATTTCCTGAATAATCTTTCCACCTGGTCCGATAACTGCGCCGATGAATTCTTTGTCGATGATCATCTTTTCGATACGTGGAACACAATCTTTATAGTCAGCACGCGGTGCATCAAGGGTTTTGGCCATTTCGCCAAGAATATGCAAACGTCCGAGGCGAGCCTGTTCGAGTGCCTGTTCGAGTACTTCATAAGTTAAACCGTCAACTTTAATGTCCATCTGGCAGGCGGTGATACCGTCTGCAGTTCCGGTAACTTTAAAGTCCATATCGCCCAGATGATCTTCATCACCCAGAATATCTGACAGAACAGCGAATTTGCTGCAATGATCTTCAGAAATGAGTCCCATAGCAATACCTGCAACTGGTTTTCTCATTTTTACACCTGCATCCATAAGGGCAAGGGTTCCACCGCAAACACTGGCCATCGATGATGAACCGTTTGATTCGAGGATATCAGAAACAATGCGAATGGTATAAGGATTTTCTTCTCCGGTAGGAACCATTGATCTAAGCGCGCGTTCGGCAAGATTACCATGTCCAACTTCACGACGGCTTACACCACGATTTGGTTTTACTTCACCAGTTGAAAAACTCGGGAAGTTATAATGCAGATAAAACTTCGAGGTACCTTCAAAAATAGCACCGTCGATTGTTTGTTCATCTAATTTTGATCCTAAAGTGGCTGTAACGAGTGCCTGTGTTTCACCACGTGTGAAAATTGCTGATCCATGAGCTGAAGGAAGATAATTTACTTCGCTCCAGATAGGACGAATCTGATCGAGTTTGCGACCATCGAGACGGATACGCTCATTCAGGATAGCATCACGAACGGCTTTTTTCTCAACGTCATGGAAATAACGTTTTACGAAAGAAGTTTTTGCATCGCGTTCATCATCCGGCAGAGCATCGATAAACTTTTGACGGATAGCTTTAAATCCATCAGCACGTTCATGTTTGTTTGCATTTCCGGTAAGTGCAAGGTCATAACAAGCCTGATAAGTAGCTTTCATTACGGCTTCACGAAGTTCATCATCATTCTTTTCGTGACAATATTCGCGTTTCTCAAGTCCTTTGCCAAATTTTTCGGCAAGTTCAAGTTGTGCTTTACATTGTAGTTTGATCGCGTCATGGGCAATCTTGAGCGCTTCGAGCATCAGGGCTTCTGAAACTTCTTTCGATTCGCCTTCGACCATCATGATATTGTCGATTGTGGCGGCAACCATAAGGTCGAGGGTGGCTTTTTTGTTTTCCGAAATCGTTGGGTTCACAACGAACTGACCATCAATATATGATACTCTTACTTCTGAAATTGGTCCCTGGAAAGGAATATCAGAGACAGTAAGTGCAGCTGAAGCAGCAAAAGCAGCCAAAACATCCGGTGCAACATCATTTTCACCTGAAATAAGCAGGATGTTTACCTGTGTTTCAGCATGATAATTGTCGGGGAATAAAGGACGCAATGCACGGTCGACCAGACGGGCGATCAGTACTTCATAATCGGAAGCTCTTGCTTCACGTTTAAAAAATCCTCCCGGAAACTTTCCGGTCGAGAAATATTTTTCTTTATATTCGACCGAAAGCGGCATGAAATCAACGTCTTCACGTGCTTCCTGAGCCGAGACCACCGTTGCCAGCAACATGGTATTTCCCATTTTAACAACCACTGAGCCATCAGCCTGTTTGGCTAATTTACCGGTCTCAATGGTAATGGTCCTTCCGTCAGCGAGTTGGATGGTCTGTGTAAATCCTTGAGGAGTCATAAAATTTGTTTGTAATGATGATGAAACAGAACCTGATAAAATGCAAAAAAAGGCAATCATAGAAATTGCCTTTTTAAACCCTTTTACGAGGATAAATTATTTTCTGATACCTAATTTCTTGATGATTTCGCGGTATCTTTCAATGTCTTTTTCTTTCAGATAATCGAGTAGCTTTCTTCTCTTACCAACGAGACGAACCAGTGAACGCATGGTTGCAAGGTCCTTTTTGTTTATTTTCAGATGCTCGGTAAGATGTTTGATTCTGAATGTAAACAAGGCGATTTGTCCTTCTGCTGAACCTGTGTCAGTAGCTAGTTTTCCGTATTCTTCGAAAATCGCGGTCTTCTTTTCTGCGGTTAAATACATATCTGTTCTTTTCTTTTTTTGGACTGCAAAAGTAGATAAATAATTGAACGTGTGCAATATTTTTTTGAATAAATGGCAGAGAATCAGCTAATAATTTTCAGTTTTATATCTAAATAACAGTAAATCAATTAGATAAATAAAATTTTATTGACTCCTGTAAGCATTCGGTTTCTTAAACCAGACTTCAATTTCAATCCAGTATTTGATTGAATGTTTTTTATCCGTAAACTTCAGGAAGCACCAAAAATTCACTGTACAAAAGTAATAGGAATGTCGTTGTGAAGTGCGTCGGACTGAAACTAAATTACTTGTTTCGGTCATTCTGTCCTTTGGCAAGCTGTTTTCCCTTATTTTTGCACTTTCCTGAAACAATTGTAATACTATTCTGTCCTATGTCAATTGAGTATGTGGTTCTTGTAAATGAATCTGATGAAGAAACGGGCTTCATGGAAAAAATGGAAGCACACGAGAAGGCCATTCTTCACCGGGCATTTTCTGTTTTTCTGTTCAATAGTCAAAATGAATTTCTGTTGCAGCGAAGAGCATTCGGAAAGTATCATTCACCGGGGCTGTGGACGAACACCTGCTGCAGTCATCCGCGCAAGGACGAATTGGCTATCGATGCTGCAAAACGTCGTCTGAGGGAGGAAATGGGCATGCAGAGCGAGATCAGGGAGATTTTTAGCTTTGTCTATAAAGCCGATGTCGGACAGGGACTTACAGAACATGAGTTTGATCATGTATTTGCAGGATTTACGGATGATTGTCCACTCATCAATCCCGAAGAAGTAGCCGAATGGAAATATCTTTCTCTTGATGAACTCAAACAGCAAATGCAAGCAGAACCGGAGCAATTTACCGTTTGGTTCAGAATTGCGTTTGCAGAGGTCGAAAAGTTTTTGCTCAGTGCTGGTATTGAAGGAATGAAATCCTGATTACAATTTCTCTTTCAGAACGATATATCCCGGATAAGGCAGATCACGAGAACCTATTTTGATATAAGGTTTTACGCGAACCTCAACTTCTGCTTCACGGCTTTCATGTCCGGTAAGTTTAAATCCCAGATTGATGACAGCATCACTTGATTCTCCGCTCAAAATGCTGTAAAGGTCTGTGCCAACCGGAATTTTTACGATTGCAGAGTCTGATGCTGGTATAAATACCGGTTCTATCAAATTACCAGTGATTAGTTCATGACCATCCAGTAAGATATTGTAATCGAGCTTGTTAATGGCTGCTGCTTTTTTATTTGGATTTTTAACCATGAGTGACACATTCATGTCCAGTGGTAGTTTACCCATGAAAATTGAACCCGCAAGTTGCATCATCTGCCCGGCATTCAGATCAGATTGTTTCATGCCTTCCTGCAAAGGAATGCCCGCCAGATGAATGTCTTCAATCTCTTTGATTTCGAAATTACACTGGCTGAGCTGCTTCGCCTGATTGACCTGATTTGTTACAGAACAAGCTGAAAACAAAAGAAGTACAAGAATGGAAATAGAAATTAACCTATTCGCTGGAAGCCGATTTACCGGCACGTTTCCGTTCAGTTTCATCGAGTAATATTTTACGTAAACGCAATGAACGTGGTGTGATTTCGAGGTATTCATCATCACGGATGTATTCCATAAACTCTTCAAGTGAAAAACGAATGGCCGGAATGATCATGATCTTTTCATCTGATCCTGAAGCACGTACGTTGGTGAGTTTCTTGGTTTTGTTGATATTGATAATCAAATCACCGGCGCGGCTGTTTTCACCGATTACCTGTCCCATATAAATGTCTTCGTTCGGGTGGGTGAAGAAACGGCCACGGTCCTGAAGCTTCCAGATTGCATAAGGAATAGCATTTCCTGTATCAAGCGAAATAAGCGCTCCGTTGGTCTTGGTACTGATGTCGCCACGCCATGGTTCAAAGCTGCGGAATCGGTGAGCAATGATGGCTTCGCCTTCGGTGGCTGTGAGCAGATTGTTACGCAATCCAATAATACCGCGTGCAGGAATGCTGAACTCAATCTGCATACGATCACCTTTCGGTGTCATTTCGAGCAGTTCACCCTTGCGTGAACTCACTTGTTCGATCACCTTTCCTGTGAAATCTTCGGGAACGTGAATTGTAAGTGTTTCGATTGGTTCATGTTTGACACCTTCGATAGTCTTGATGATAACACGTGGTTGTCCAATCTGGAATTCGTAACCTTCGCGGCGCATGGTTTCGATCAGGATACTGAGGTGAAGAATACCACGTCCGAAAACGAGCAGTGAATCAGGAGAATCTGTTTCCTGAATACGCATGGCGAGATTCTTTTCCAACTCCTTATATAAACGATCGCGAAGATGGCGTGAAGTCACGTATTTACCTTCTTTACCAAAAAATGGTGAATTGTTGATCGTGAAAAGCATGCTCATGGTAGGCTCATCGATGCGGATAGGAGGTAAGCCTTCCGGATTTTCAAAATCGGCTACGGTATCGCCAATCTCAAAATCTTCAATTCCCATGATGGCGATGATATCACCGGCATACACTGCAGCTTTGGTGCGTTCTTTGCCCAATCCTTCAAACGTATACAATTCCTTGATGACGGAACGGGTGATGGTTCCGTCTCTTTTAACCAGACTTACATTCATCCCGGCAATCACCATTCCGCGTGAAAGACGACCAACAGCTATACGTCCAACATAAGAACTGTAATCAAGTGAAGTGATCTGCATCTGCGGAGTTCCTTCTTCATACACTGCCCTCGGAATAAATTGCACGATCGTATCAAGCAGATAAGAAACATCTGTTGTTTCGTTTTCCCAATGATCTGACATCCAGCCGTTTTTTGAAGAACCGAATATGGTAGGGAAATTGAGCTGATCTTCGGTAGCACCCAGGTTAAACATCAGGTCAAAAACAGCTTCCTGCACTTCGTCAGGACGGCAGTTTGGTTTGTCGACCTTGTTGATTACGACGATGGGTTTCAACCCCATCTCAATGGCTTTCTGCAACACAAAACGTGTTTGAGGCATAGGTCCTTCGAATGCATCGACCAGCAGAATAACTCCGTCTGCCATATTGAGTACGCGTTCTACCTCACCTCCGAAATCGGCATGGCCGGGGGTGTCGATGATGTTGATTTTTACGTCTTTATAACGAACGGATACGTTTTTTGCAAGAATGGTGATTCCACGTTCGCGTTCAAGGTCATTGCTGTCAAGAATAAGTTCGCCCATCTCCTGATTATCACGGAAAAGTTTTACCTGATGCAGGATGCGGTCGACAAGGGTTGTTTTGCCGTGATCGACGTGCGCGATGATGGCGATGTTACGAATATTGTGCATAAATTACTGTCTGTATATATTGAAAGGAGCGGCAAAAGTAGTCCTTTTTTGTTTACGCGCCTTCCCGAAGAGAAAATCGGAAGAATATCCGCTGATAATCAGAATTATATCATAGGATCCTTTCTGATGATTCGCCTCAATTTGATTGCTTCGCGTCTGTGAATCCCGTGAATCTTAAAGCACTGAATAAGATAGAAAGCAAGGATTGACTGAAATTCCGTAAATTTGCTTTCAATCCATTTCAAGCCCCTTCTATGATATGTATCAACAAGCATTCAGATGATCCAGGATTCAATCTTGCGGCAGAAGAATTTGTTCTGAAGCAGGGCAAAGGGGATGTGTTTATGCTTTGGCAGAGCCGCGAAAGTATTGTTATTGGCAAGCATCAGCTTGCATGGCAGGAGGCTGATCAAAGCTTGTTGGAATCAGAATCTGTTCCGCTTTTACGTCGAATTAGCGGTGGCGGAACCGTGTACCATGGACCCGGGAACATTTGTTTTAGTTTCATCACAGAAGAAAAAGAAGATAAAATCAATTTTCCAAAGTTTGCAGAGCCGATCATTTTGTTTCTGAGAAGTTTAGGACTTCAGGCTGAAGTGAGTGGCAAGAGTAATATAAGTACTGTTGGGTTGAAAATCTCCGGAAATGCTGCTTCGGTGCATCGCAGCCGAAGTCTGCATCACGGAACTTTGCTTTTTGATGCAGATACACAGCGACTGAACCATTTGCTTCAAATTCCGCAGATGAAGCTGCAATCAAAAGCCGTTGCTTCGGTAAGAACCGAAGTCACAACGATTAAAAGTCAGTTACCAGGAATGAATTCAGATATATTTTTTGAAAGTTTAAAATCATTTATTTCGACATATTTCGGTATTGCGGAAGAAAGAGATTTTAATGCAAAGGAGAAGGAATCAATCCGGAAACTTGCTGATGAGAAATATGCCTCATTCGACTGGAATTATGGCTATTCTCCAGATTTTGTTGTTGAATTTGAACTGAAAATCGAAGGCCGGATTGAAAAAATATCACTTTCTGTGAAACAAGGAAGGGTTTTTGCTGTTGATTATGGTCGACCGGACATATCATCTTTGATGAGAACATTTGCTGAAAAACTTCAAACGCTTCCATTTGGGCGGACTTCCTTCAGAAATGCTTTCGTTGAGAGTGGGATTTCAAATCCGGAAATGCATGCATATTTCACACAACTCATCAACAAATTATGACAAACTTAGAATCCATTTTCGACCAACTCTGGAATGATTACGTTTCCCAAAATCCCTCTGTTCTGCAGATTCACGATCTTTTTGTGCAGCATGGCGAAACGGTTCATAATGACCATATTGCATTCCGTACTTTTGATGATGCACGCATCGGAATTGATGTACTGGCAAAACCTTTTCTTTCAGAAGGTTATGTTTACAAAGGAGATTATCACTTTGAAGAAAAGCATCTTTATGCCAAACATTTCGAACGGGAAGGTAGTCCGCGCGTTTTTATTTCTGAATTGAAAACAGCAGATTTCAGTCCCTTTCTTCAGCAAAAAGTGAAAGAACTGGTCGATGCTATTCCTGTGGAACTTATTCATTCAGAGCGACTTATCGCCTCAGGATCAGTATGGGGACAGATTTCATTTGAGTTGTACGAAACGCTTCGTTCCGAATCAGAATATGCTGCCTGGCTTGCTGTAAACGGTTTCAGAGCCAATCATTTCACAGTAAGTGTGAACCATCTGAAGAACTTTTCCTCGCTGGAACAGGTCAACGATCTGATCAAAGCAAATGGTTTCCGGATGAATGACTCAGGAGGTGAAATAAAGGGAACACCCGCAGAATTGCTCGAACAATCAAGCACAAGAGCCAGCGTACTGCGTGTTCAGTTCACCGATGGTGAATTTGAAATCCCCGGTTGTTATTACGAATTTGCCCTTCGTTACCCCGATCAGGATGGAAAACTTTATTCGGGTTTCATTGCTAAATCGGCGGATAAAATTTTTGAAAGTACCGATAAGGTATAATTGTAATTCATTGAAAACATGCAACAATCATTGATTTATACACGACTCGAGGCCCTGAAGAGCAGTTTTTCAGGAGATATTTTCGTTGACGAGGCTACTCGTTTGATCTATGCCACCGACGCCTCGGCTTATCGTGAGAAACCATTGGCTGTTGCACGTCCGAAGGATGCTGAAGATATTCGTAAACTTATTCTTCTGGCCCGCGAAACCCGAAGTTCACTCATTCCGCGGGCAGCAGGCACCTCATTAGCTGGTCAGGTTGTTGGAAACGGTATTATTGTCGATGTTTCAAAATATATGACCCGAATCCTTGAACTGAATGTGCATGAACATTGGGTAAGGGTGCAACCGGGTGTAATTCTGAGTGAACTGAATAAATATCTGGAACCATCTGGACTTTTTTTTGGTCCTGAAACATCTACAGCAAACCGCTGTATGATCGGTGGAATGGTCGGAAATAATGCCTGTGGCGCACATTCGCTGGTTTATGGAAGTACCCGCGATCATACACTTGCAGTCAGAGCTTTATTAAGTGATGGTTCGGAGACTGTTTTTGAAGCCTTGAACAAGGAAGCGTTTACTGAGAAATGTACTTCAGAATCATTGGAAGGGAATGTTTACCGTAATATCAGGGATTTGCTGCAGAATGATGAAAATCGCTCGCGTATTGAAAAGGAATATCCGCATAAACGACTTCGTCGTCGGAATACGGGTTATGCGATCGATCTGCTGGCTGCTTCTGAAATATTTGAGGAAGAAGGAGAGCCTTTTAATTTTTGCCGTCTGTTGGCCGGTTCAGAAGGAACGCTTGCCTTTACAACTGAAATCAAGCTGAATCTGGTTCCGCTTCCACCTAAAAACAAGGCTTTGCTTTGTGTGCATCTTGAAACCGTACGTCAGGCACTGGAAGCCAATCTAACGGCCCTTACTTTCCATCCTGTATCGATCGAACTGATGGACAAAACCGTGATGGATCTCACAAAGGAGAATATTGAACAGAATAAAAACCGCTTTTTTGTGAAAGGCGATCCGGGAGCTATTCTCATTGTTGAGTTTGCTGAAGAAACACCCGAAATTGTGGATGCAAAATGTCTTTCTCTGGAAAGTGAATTGCGCAAACAGGGCTTTGGATTTCATTTTCCTGTGGTGAAAGGGAAAGACATGAATCGTGTCTGGGATCTGCGAAAAGCCGGACTGGGTGTGCTGAACAATATGCCCGGAGATGCCAAACCTGTTCCAGTGATTGAAGATACGGCCGTTCATCCTGAACTTCTGCCCGATTATATTGATGAGATCGCGAAGATGCTGAAATCATTCGGAAAAGAATGTGTGTATTATGCCCATATCGCTACCGGTGAGCTGCATCTGCGACCTATTCTGAATCTCAAGGACCCGAAAGATGTGGAACTGTTTCATTCCATCGCCCTTGAAACAGCAAAACTGGTGAAGAAATACCAGGGTTCCTTGAGCGGTGAGCATGGTGACGGTCGTTTGAGGGGTGAGTTTATCCCGATGATGATCGGACAGGAAAATTATGAATTACTGAAACAGATCAAGGAAGCCTGGGACCCGCAACATATTTTCAATCCGAATAAGATTGTCGAAACACCTAAAATGAACAGTTCTCTGCGTTTTGAACCGGGTAAAACAGCGCGGGTAATCAAAACCTATTTCGATTTTTCGAAGGATCAGGGGATACTGCAGGCAGCTGAAAAATGCAATGGTTCGGCTGATTGCCGCAAGACGGAAATCACTGGCGGAACCATGTGTCCTTCCTATATGGCAACCCGAAATGAGCAATCCACTACCCGCGCCAGAGCCAATATTCTGCGTGAGTTTCTGACCAATTCGGATAAGAAGAATCCCTTCGATCACAAAGAAATTTATCAGGTGATGGACCTATGTCTATCGTGCAAAGCCTGTAAATCGGAATGTCCTAGCAGCGTTGATGTTGCCAAACTGAAAGCTGAATTTCTGCAGCATTTTTACGATGCGAATGGTGCTCCGATGCGTTCTAAATTGATCGCCAATATTGCCCGGATCAATGAGTTTGGAAGCCTGATTCCGGAAATTACCAACTTTTTCATGACCAATCCTGTTACCGGAACATTACTCAAAAAGATTATTGGTTTTTCAGTGCATCGTTCAATCCCGACCTTGTATCGTACAACACTCGAAAAATGGTTTTCAGAAACGAAAAGTCAGCGTAAAATTATTGATTCTAAAGGGAAAGTTTATCTGTTTAACGATGAGTTTACCCGCTTTAACGATACAGAAATCGGGATTTCGGCCATTCTCTTGTTGCATAAACTGGGTTATGAAGTGGTGATACCGAAGCATATCGAAAGCGGCCGGACCTGGCTTAGCAAGGGTTTTGTGCGGAAGGCCAAAGAAATTGCTAACCACAATGTGCGCATGCTTTCGGGTCTGATAACTGACGAAACTCCCTTGATTGGAATCGAGCCTTCGGCTATCCTTACTTTCCGGGATGAATATCCCGAACTGGTAGAGAAAAATCTTGTTGAAAAAGCCCAACAACTTGCACGGCAATCATTTACAATTGAAGAGTTTCTGAGTCGTGAATTTGAAAACGGCAAGATCGACCGCTCTTTGTTTGTTTCTGAAAAGAAAAAGATTCTGTATCATGGTCATTGTCAGCAGAAATCCATCGCTTCAACTGCTCAGGCACTTAAAATCCTTTCAATTCCTGATGGCTGGGCAGTGAGTGAGATTCCATCAGGTTGCTGCGGAATGGCCGGATCATTTGGTTTCGAGGAAGAACATTACGAAGTTTCAATGAAAGTAGGTGAGCTGGTGCTTTTTCCTGCTGTCCGAAAGGCTGAAGCAGAAGCTGTTCTTGCGGCTTCCGGAACTTCTTGTCGGCATCAGATACACGACGGAACCCAGCGCCGGGCAAAACATCCGGTACAGCTGCTTTACGAGGCGCTTCGCTAGGTTTTATTTAAATAACATATCTCATATCAGGAATGTATTCCATAAATGGGAAAGAAATTTATTTTGAGATTCGGTAATATACGTACTTACAATTATTTACATATTCTACTTAGCTTTGGTACATAATTTGCCTGTTTACTTTGAAAAAATAACAATCATGAAAAGAGTTTTACTATTGAGTCTGGTTTTGTTCGGCCTTCTGTGGTTAACAGCCTGCAATAAGAACAACGAGAACCCTGTTGAAAAAACCAAAATTGATGAACTTGTAATACCGGAAGGGTTTACATTTGAATCAACCATCGAAAAGGATGTTTCCATCACCATGCCATCATCTATCGATTTTACTGCGATTCGGAGTCGTGTGGATGTTTACAGTGATTTGCCAGCAAACGGTGGTCAGCTTTTGAGCAGTTCGGCAGTTATGGAGAATGGAAAATGTGATATTCATATTAAAATACCTGCTTCTTTGCAACAAATCTATGTTGAAACTTCAGCTGGAAGCACTTTACTTAGTCTGGCAGAACCTTCACTGAAAGAAGGAGGTATCGTTATTGATTTTAACGAACCAATCAGTTTCATACCGCCAGAACCTATTGAAGAACTTAAATCAAATCAAATTCTGAATGATCAATTCATTGGCAAGCAATTGAAAAGTACATCAACTGTTGTGAATCTTGTTCAGAATGGTGATTTTTCAATAAATAGTTTCGGTAATATGGTTGACTGGCCTTCCCCAATGACAGTGGATGGAAAATGGTATATTACTTCAACTTTGGGACCGTCCTATGCAAAACAATATACGCAATCTGGCGAGAAAATGATGAGAGTAACTCCGAGTTCCGCTCGCTATGGAGGTGTTGCTCAGTTAGTTGCTGCCCGCCCAGGCGATCTTATTACTTTTACTGCTGACCTCAGGTCAAATGGAAACGCATCTAATATATCCTGGTTGTTTCTTATTCCAAGAGATGCTGCAGGTAATTCAATTTCATACTACAGCATACAGACAAACAATACCAGTAATGCCTGGGTTACCCGTACGATCATTGCATCAATGCCTGCCGGAACTGTTTCAGTACAGGTATTGCTCTGGAGCCATATTTATGGAGGGGCAATCGATTATGATCATGTAATTGTTACCGGACCTGTTGCTGATACCGATGGTGATGGTGTTGATAATGAACTGGATGATTATCCTGATGATGCTGAAAGAGCCTTTAATGTGTTCTATCCGAATGAATCAGATTTCGGATCGCTCGCTTTCGAAGATCTTTGGCCGGGAAAAGGTGATTATGATTTTAATGATCTTGTGCTAGATTACCAATTCAAACAGGTGCTGAATTCTACGAATAAACTCGTTGAGTTTTATCTTGATTATTCTGTAAGAGCGATAGGTGCAAGCCTTGAAAACGGCTTCGCTATCGAAATTCAGGGGACATCTGCTGATGCCATCGGAACGGTAACCGGCTCACAGCTTACCGGGGATTATATCACTTTAAATGCCAATGGAACAGAAGCAGGACAGGATCATGCCGTTATTGTTTTGTTTGATAATGCATTTTCAATGATGGAAAACGCAAGTCCGGGATTTGTTAATACACAGCTCGAAACACTATGGGTTGAACCTCATTTGGATCAACTTTATGTTTCCTTTGATACACCTGTCTTGTTTCAGAATACAGGAACAGCACCCTTCAATCCATTTCTTATCGTAAACAAGGAACGAGGTCGCGAAGTGCATCTTGCAGGTAAAACACCTACAACATTGGCAGATGAGAGTTTGTTGGGCACATGGTTCGATGATTCTGATCCTATATCCGGAAAATATTATCAGTCAGCAAACAATCTGCCCTGGGGAATAGATGTCCCGGAAAAGTTTGATTATGCGGTTGAAAAAAATGAAATTGTTGCTGCTCATCTTCAATTCGGAGCCTGGGCTGAAAGTGGCGGAGTCCTTTATCCTGACTGGTACAAGGAACTGAGTGGATACAGGAATTCTTCACTCATTTATACGCATGATTAGTAATTGATAATTGATAATTAGTTCAAAAAGCGCTTTCAGGAGCGCTTTTTTTATTTCCGCTGAGAATTCTGAAAATCCTGTTCTATTATCAAGAGTTCTTGATTTCATTTTCAGTGCAATACACACATTTCGATGTCGGAACTATTTGTATTTTTTATTTGACAACTTAGAAATTCGAAAGCTATTTTTTTTCTGATGATCTGAATAATTGAATATTTTTGCTTCAGAACACACTTACCGATCTTCGTTTTCAGATTTTTAATTTCAGCGAAGCAGAAGTCCGGAATTAAATTATTCATTTTTAAAATACGCTATATGAAACGATT
>CAZVKW010000038.1:0-1659 GCA_964627945.1 uncultured Lentimicrobiaceae bacterium | reverse complement strand
CAGAAGCGCGTTATCAGCAGACCAGTGCATATTACTATCCGCCTAACTATGGAATGTATACCGATTTCTATCATTATTACGAGTTTTATCATCCTGTGGTTTATACACAAGGCTATTATATTACAAACAAAACCTATTTCATTGAGAACAATTTCTTTGATGTGGCATCAGAGCAACTGATGTATTCCATACAGTCGTCTGCCTATAGTCCGAATAGTCTGGAAAGCTTCTACAAGCAATATTCCACTATGATCATGTATGAACTGAAGAAGGAAAAGTTGCTCAGAAAACCTTAATAAAGAATCCCATTTTAAGTTGCTGAGATTTCTATTTCACTTCAACAACGACATCTTTCGTTCGTGCAATGGCATTTTTCTCCCATGGTCTGCGATAGACGAAATGCAGTGTATCAGTGCCACTTTGAATAGCTCTGAATTTCCAGATTTCTTTGCCCGGACTACCTATACGGTCGGGATAGGTGACGATATAACTGAAGCCAATTGAATCGACTATCGATACAGACTTATGATTCATCCACTTCCAGGAATATCCGGTTGTGGCATTCGATTCCATTTCTAACTGAAATTCTTCCTGGAGTGAAACGCTGTAATCAGCCTTTACAGGAGCAGGCCGCTGTGTCTTACAGGCTGTAAGGCTTGCAAAAAGGATGATCGACAGTGTAATCAGTTGTATTTTCATTATGTTGTTTTTTATAGGTATACTTCAATCTTGTTCTATTTGCTTTAATGATTTCAAAAAGTTTGTGTAAGAACGGTTTAGGTAGCGGGTTTCATTCACAATGAGTTTTTCACAATTGCAAATCGTGAAAGATCATGCATGCCGTATGATGTACATTTTGATGGATTTGAATTTGTTTGCTGATTATTTGTAATCATAAATACATCAATAAGAATTCTCCACAAGTAATGAAAAACCACCATTCCTCGCCATCGTTATTTCCAATGGATTTTGAGGTTTGATAGTGATATCTTCAATCTTCAAATTTTGCATTGGGTTTGTTCCATCTCCATATAATTTAACCTTATATTCACCTTCTTTTAAAAAGCTTAACTTTAATGACACCTGTCGTTCAGCACCTGCGTTTATTCCCGCAATGAACCAGTTGTTACCATGCCTGCGGGCAATGCAGGCAAATTGCCCCGGATAACCATCGATAAATATTATATCATCCCAACTGGCTTCAAGTTTTTTTAAGAAATTTTTTGCCGGCGATTTCAAATACATTTCTGGTTTATCGCACATGCATACCCATCCCGATTCATAAATTACAGCTAATGCAAGTTCATGGGCATAAGTTGAAGTTCTTCTTGGTGTTGAAAACGCTACTGGAGTATAATCCATGGGTCCAGCAATATTTCTTGTAAAAGGTAAGGTACAGTTGTGCGTAGGATTTGGAATTCCGAATTCATCTGCAAACAAATAATACTCACTACCCCTAACACCTTCCTGCGTCATAAGGTTAGGGAATCTTCTGCGCATACCGCGTGGTGTAATATCACCATGAAAACTGACCATTAAATTATATTTTGCTGCATCCCTTAACGCATCTTCCCTGAATTGCATCGACGCTTGCTTATCACTATTTAGGGTCTGCTGTTTAACATTCAAGTGCTTGTGGGTTAATAAATTATAGCTAAA
>CAZVKW010000037.1:18350-25948 GCA_964627945.1 uncultured Lentimicrobiaceae bacterium | reverse complement strand
AACTCCGCAATATCGTAGTTTTTCACTTTTTCTTCGGCGTTCTTGTATTTAATCCCGTCGGTCATCATCACCATGCAAAAAGGGCAGGCCGTGGCAATGATATCAGCTCCGGTAGCCAGGGCTTCTTCGGTTCTTTCGATGAAAACCTCTTTGTTTCCTTTTTCGGCTTCCTTAAACATTTGTCCGCCACCAGCTCCGCAACAAAGCGCATAACTTCGGTTGCGTGACATTTCAACTTTCGCCGATGGCAAGTGATTGAGTATCGCACGGGGAGCTTCGTATTCTTCATTGGCTCTGCCCAGATAACACGGATCGTGAAACACAATGGTGTTTTTGTTGAAAATGTCGGATACTTTGTTTAAACGTCCTTCATCGATCATTTTCTGTAGAAACTGACTGTGATGCCAAACTACGTAATGACCTCCAAAATCAGGGTATTCATTTTTGAGTGTGTTGTAATCATGCGGACAGCAGGTCACGATTTTTTTTACACCATAGCCGTTCATGATTTCGATATTCGTGAATGCCTGCATCTGGAAAAGCATTTCGTTTCCGGCACGACGCGGAATATCACCGCTATCGGATTCCTCAGTTCCCAGAACGGCATAATCCACTTTCAGATAAGCCAGAAGCTTTGCGAAGGCTCGGGTTACTTTCTTATACCGGTCATCGAAAGCGCCTGCAGATCCCACCCAGAAAAGCCATTCTGGTGATTTTCCATCGGCAAACAATTCAGACATTAGCGGTACTTTGATCTGTATTTTATTGTCAGTCAGATTTTCCATGTCACATTCAATCGGTGTTTCTAAATTTCAGGCTTCCAGATACAATTCATCGGCCCATTTCATTCTGTCCTGAGGTGAAAACTGCCAGGGAGCTCCATTGTTTTCAATATTGGTACAAACTGTTTTCAATCCCGACGGAGCGCTCGATTTTTCAAGCACAAGGTAGCGACGCATATCGAGAATCAAAGCTGGCTGGTTAATCTTGATCGGGCATTCGCGGGCACAGGCATTGCACATGGTGCAGGCCCATAACTCTTCTTCGCTTATGTAATTACCAATCAGTGATTTGCCATCAGAATAAGAGAGCCCATCTTTGATCATTCCGGGTCCTTTTTCTTTCATTCTGGCACGCAGATCCATTACAATCTTTCGGGGAGAAAGGAGTTTTCCGGTAATATTTGCCGGACAAACTGCAGTGCAACGTCCACATTCTGTGCAGGATAAGGCATTCATATAATTGACCCAGGAGGTATCTTCAGCGTCAGAAACACCAAATTTTGCGACTGGTTCATCAGATGCAGCGTATGGATTTGCATTCGGATCGAGCATCAGCTGAACCTCCTTGCGGATACTTTCCATGGTTTCAATTTTTCCAAGCGGTTCAATCCGGCTCACAAACACATTCGGAACCGACATAAACACATGAAAATGTTTGGAATAAGGTAAAATATTGGCAAAAATGAAGATCAACAGAATATGTGCCCACCAGTTGAATTCATGCCAGAAATGAGCCCAAAACGGACTTAATCCGGTGAATAGTCCTGCAAATATTTGACTCACAGGATAATAACCGTGAATTTCTTTTGCTGTATGCTGTATATTTGCAACATAGAAAGTGTTCATTCCCAGCAAAGTAAACATCAGAATAAAGATGATAGTCAGTGCGAGATTGGCATCTGCTTTCGAAACAGCTTTCATTTCTGTGCCGTAGAAACGTTTCACATGCAAAAACAGCCTCCGGAAAAGAAAAACCAGAATCGCAATGGCAATAAACAGTCCAAATAAATCACCGCTTGCCATCATGAAATTGTAAATAATTCCCAAACCACTGAAAATGCGTTCGGTCCCGAAAATTCCATCAATCACCATTTCGATACTTCCGAACAGGATGACCATGAATCCCCAGAAAACCATGGCGTGCAGGAATCCCATAACAGGATGCCTGAAAATCCTTGATTGGCCTACAGCAATCACCATAGTTTCATACAATCGTTTAGGAATATTGTTGAGTTTCTTAGCTTTGGTGAAGCGGAAATAATAGAAATATTTCCGCATGGTGAAGGCAAAAACGGCCAGCGTGAGCAATAGAGCGGCTATAAAAAAGAGTTGTTTTGTCATCATTCGTTGCAGAATTTATCACACAGGAGGCAAATATACAATCTAAACCGGTAATACAAGACTGAATTGACATCATAAGGCTTTTGAGAAGGCTTACAGAATTTGCAATCGGTTGCAATTTTCAATTTCTAATCTTTCTAAATAGGGGAATCAGCTATATTTGTGAAGTTTTAACAATGGATTTTCATGCAAAAAGAGCAAAAAGCATATCAGCCCAAAAATCATATCCGCATCGTAACGGCAGCTTCGCTGTTCGACGGGCATGATGCAGCGATCAATGTTATGCGCCGCATTATTCAGGCAAGCGGTGCCGAAGTGATTCATCTCGGACACAACCGTTCCGTCGGAGAAATCGTCCGGACAGCTGTTCAGGAAGATGTTCAGGCGATTGCCATAACTTCCTATCAGGGCGGTCATAATGAGTATTTCAAATATATGTACGACTTGCTGAAGCAGGAAAATTGTGGTCATATCCGCATTTTCGGTGGCGGAGGTGGTGTTATTCTTCCTACGGAAATGGAGGATTTGCATGCATACGGAATTGCGCGTATTTACTCGCCCGATGATGGCCGTTCAATGGGACTGCAGGGAATGATCAATGATTTGCTCGAGAAATCGGATTTTCCAACGGGTAAGGATATTCGACCGGATGAACAGAAAATCCGGAACAAAGTGAATAAATCCATTGCGCAACTCATTTCAGCAGCCGAGAATTATCCGGATGAGGTGCGTGATTATATTGATACACTGTCAAACAATACTGTTCGAAAGGCGCCTGTTTTGGGAATCACAGGAACTGGAGGTGCAGGAAAATCGAGCCTCGTAGATGAAATTGTTCGTCGTTTTCTGGCCGATCAGAAAGACAAAACGGTAGGTATCGTCTCTGTCGACCCTTCGAAAAGAAGAACTGGTGGCGCCTTGCTTGGTGATCGTATCCGAATGAATTCGATTGATAATCAGCGTGTTTTTATGCGTTCACTGGCGACAAGACAGTCGAATCTGGCCATGTCGAAATATGTGAAAGATGCCGAAATTATTCTCCAGGCTGCCGGATTTGATCTGGTCATTCTGGAAACTTCCGGAATCGGACAGAGCGATACTGAAATTATTGATCACAGTGATTTGTCACTTTATGTGATGACACCTGAATACGGTGCCGCCACACAGCTCGAAAAGATTGATATGCTCGATTTTGCAGATCTGATCTCGCTGAATAAATTCGACAAGCGCGGCGCTCAGGACGCATTGCGTGATGTAAAAAAACAATATCAGCGCAATCATAAGCTCTTCGACAGAAATCCTGAGGAGATGCCTGTATATGGAACAATAGCATCCCAGTTCAACGATCCGGGTGTAAATTCACTGTATCTTGGAATACTGGCGAAAATAAGGGAGAAAACCGGTGTAAGTTTTGTAACAGAATTGATGCATCCGGAAGAAATGTCCGAAAAGATTTTCATCATTCCTCCAAAAAGAGTGCGTTATCTGAGTGAGATTTCAGAGCTGGTGAGAGCATACAATGCCTGGGCGCTCAAACAGGCAGAAATCGCACAACGTGTTCAAAGTCTGAAGATTACAGAAGAAATTTTGCTTCAGGGAAAAGACGATGTCACAGCTATTCAGAAACTGATTAAAACTGAGCAACAAAAGCTCGACTCAAGCACAAGCCGCGTGATCGAAGGCTGGGAAATCAAGAAAAAGAAATATTCCGATGAGAATTTCGTGTTCAAGGTTCGCGACAAAGAAATTCTTATCAGCACGCATACAACAACATTGTCGCATCTTCAGGTTCCAAAAGTTTCATTACCAAAATTC
Organism: uncultured Lentimicrobiaceae bacterium; assembly: GCA_964627945.1. Lineage (GTDB taxonomy): Bacteria > Bacteroidota > Bacteroidia > Bacteroidales > F082 > CAJBPB01. The sequence goes on along the minus strand of CAZVKW010000037.1, from coordinate 22,010 downwards.
ACCAGCTGGTATGAGATTGTCCGCTGGACTTTCCTCGAAAATGTTCCCGGAAAGTATCCATTTGCCGCAGGTGTTTTCCCTTTCAAACGTGAGGAAGAAGACCCTACCCGTATGTTTGCCGGTGAAGGCGGCCCGGAAAGGACCAACCGAAGGTTCCATTATGTTTCGTTCGGAATGCCGGCACGAAGACTCTCAACTGCCTTTGATTCAGTGACTTTGTATGGAGAAGATCCGGATTTACGTCCCGATATTTATGGAAAAATCGGAAACGCAGGTGTATCGATTGCCTGTCTGGATGATGCAAAAAAATTGTATTCAGGATTTAATCTGGCCGATCCGAAAACAAGCGTTTCGATGACCATCAATGGACCGGCCCCTACGCTGGTGGGGTATTTTCTGAATGCTGCCATCGATCAGCAATGCGAATTGTATATCCGCGAGCATGGTCTGGAAAGGGAAATCGATCAGAAAATTGAGGCAATTTATTCGCGCAGAAAAACCAAACGGCCTTCCTATCAGGGAGAACTCCCAAAAGGGAATGCAGGTCTCGGATTAATGCTCTTAGGCGTTACCGGCGATATGGTTTTGCCAAAAGATGTATACGATAAAATTAAGTCAGACACACTTTGCCGGGTAAGAGGAACGGTTCAGGCGGATATACTGAAAGAAGATCAGGCGCAGAATACCTGTATTTACTCCACTGATTTTTCGTTGAAAATGATGGGCGACGTTCAGGAATTTTTTATCCGAAACAGGATACAGAATTTTTATTCTGTTTCCATTTCAGGTTATCATATCGCTGAAGCAGGTGCCAATCCTATCTCTCAGCTTGCTTTCACACTTGCGAATGGTTTCACTTATGTGGAATATTATTTATCGCGTGGGATGAATATCGATGATTTTGCACCGAATCTTTCCTTCTTCTTTTCTAACGGTATCGATCCCGAATTTTCGGTCATTGGTCGTGTTGCCCGATTGATCTGGGCCAAGGCCATGCGGCATAAATATGGCGGCAACGAACGCTCACAGAAACTCAAATATCATATTCAGACTTCAGGAAGGTCTCTCCATGCTCAGGAGATCGATTTCAATGATATCCGGACCACCTTACAGGCTTTGTATGCGATATATGATAATTGTAACTCATTGCATACCAATGCGTATGATGAAGCCATCACAACACCAACGGAAGAATCGGTTCGCAGGGCGATTGCTATTCAGATGATCATCAACCATGAATTGGGTCTGGCCAAAAACCAGAATCCTTTGCAGGGATCGTTCATCATTGAAGAACTGACCGAACTCGTTGAGGAAGCCGTATTATCAGAATTTGACCGTTTGACCGAAAGGGGAGGCGTGCTCGGAGCCATGGAAACGATGTATCAGCGCGGGAAAATTCAGGAAGAATCGCTTTACTACGAAACGCTGAAACATACCGGTGAGCTTCCAATCATGGGGGTGAATACTTTCCTTTCGACCAAAGGCTCTCCAACAGTGATTCCGGGAGAGGTCATCCGGGCAACATCTGAGGAAAAGGAACAGCAAATTTCGATGTTAAGCGAATTGCATAAAACATGGCAAGAGGAAACAGATCAGGCGCTTGCGAAACTGAAACTTGCTGCAATTCACAATGATAATGTGTTTGATGTTTTGATGGAAACCACTAAATACGCATCTATCGGACAGATTACCCATGCTTTGTTTGAAGTGGGCGGACAGTATCGAAGAAATATGTAAAACAAAAGCCGGTCTCAATTCTGGGGCCGGCGTTTTAATATCTATGTGGAGAACCTAGCAGCCTCCCTTTATTTTGGAAGTTTTGACAATGACCGGAGCATTTGAATTTTTCAGGGCTTCGACCAAGACGTTAATATCATCTGCAGTTTTCTTGCGGAAGTGATAGTCGTTAACAGTTTGTTTATTTGCATCAGGTCTAGGTGATGTCAGGTTGGTAAATAGTTTCCTGTAATCGTCAGAAGTATTGGTAAGAATAAAACTTTCAGCTTCACCCAGATGTCGGGAAAGTAAAAATGCTCTTTGGGCAGTCTGCTGATCGTCAGCAATATAGTAATTTGTTTTATTTTTTTGGTTCATTATTGCGGCCCATTTGCGTTCGGTCATCTGTTCAATTGGGATATTGATGGCAAAGGGCAGATGATAAACTTTAAATGCTTCCGGGCTCCGCACATCAATCAGGTTCATCAAATAGTAATTGTTTGCAATCTCATAAGCGAGTTTATCTATTGAAACTGAGGGATATTTAACTGACTGATCTGTCATTTCACGGTTCAGTTTATTCTGAAGGCGTTTCTGACTATCAGGAATCAATATCACAGAAATAATGAGAACGAAAGCAAAAGCTATGGAGCCGATATACAACTGGCGTTTTTTCAGGGTAACTTCTGTAGGAACCTTATTTACATTATTCTCAATTTTACTTGTGAAATAAAATGCAAGCATGGCGATAGCGGTAAGGAACAACGCAAAAACCACCCTCGACATTCCGAGGTATTCATTGATTAATACAGGTCCCCAGGCTTCGGAGGTGTATAATTTATCGAAAGCGGGATAGGTTTCAGAGAAAAACCAAACGCCAAGGAAGGTCCCAAAAACAAAGGCAAGGCCATCCAGTTTACCGATGGCGGCAGCACAAACACTGGTTCCGGGGCAAAATCCTCCGATAACAAATCCAAGTCCCATGATGGCGCCTCCTATAAGTGCCGACCAAAGGAATGTCGGGTTAATGTATATTAAGCTGAGATCAAGCATTCCCCAATGACCCAGCAACAGAACACCAATCATGGCGGTAACACCGGCCGTGAAGAATACTTTCAATACAGTAAAGTCATAACCATAAAACAGTCCGACGAGTTTTTTTGTGGATGAAAATCCAGCTTGCTCAAGCACAAATCCAAAGCCGATTCCGGCAATCAGGGCAATCATTAAATTAAATTCATTGCCTATTATTGTTGGTACTAAGGGTCCCATATCGATTATTTTAACCAGAGTTTTCTAAAAAAATAAGCAAAAGTATAACCAGAGCCAAAGATGGCCAGCATGGTGATGATGCCACCAAACGACATCACAGCCATTCCACTCAGTGCGGCACCACTTGTGCATCCACGACCCAGTTGTGAGCCAAGACCAAACAAGGCACCACCAATGATAGCTGCTATAATTCGTCCGGCATTGGTAATTTTTGGACCCCTTTCGAGTTTGATTCCGGCTCTGTTCGACAAGATACCAGAGAAAAAGGCACCGATTACTACACCAATCATTTCAAAAACCAACCAGTCATTTAAAGGTCCATTTGGATGCTCTTCGTTATAGTTATGAATGAAGGGCGTTGTTTCAGCATGTTTTGGAGCCACTTCAGTTAAAGCTGAAAGAAATAGGCTTTTAACGGCTCCGCTGGCACCAAGGCCTCTTCCGGTCACATAAATAGTTCCCAACAATACCAAACCGAGTAAAAAGCCGGCCAGATAGGGATTCATATATTTCTCAGGTTTCATTCTTTACAGTGTTTTATTCTTGTTTTGTAGATTCAGTATGTTCATCATCATGGATATCCTCATAGCCGGTTATCATGGCTTTGATGTTGGATGTAGGTGTTTCACCGGTAGTTGTCATATACACATGAACAACCAGGAAGATCATCAG
>CAZVKW010000037.1:0-18250 GCA_964627945.1 uncultured Lentimicrobiaceae bacterium | reverse complement strand
TAGGTGTTTCACCGGTAGTTGTCATATACACATGAACAACCAGGAAGATCATCAGAAGTATAGCACCTAGTGTATGCCAGAAAGCAATATTGCCAAGAGGATAGTCTTCAATCACAATTAAATTGTTGTTATCGAAGGTTTTATAGAGCATATAGAGAATACCGGAGATAACGGTCATTGGTACAAGGATAAGCTTGAATCCCAGATAAACGAGTCGCTGTAAAGGATTCAGTTTTGAAACCCTTGTTTTTTCTGTGGGATGAGATTCACCTTTAAAGATGCCCGACATATAATACATAATCTGCTCTTTCAGTTTATGGGTGGTTGGGATATATTGTTTCCATTCTCCGGTAGTGAAATGCCAGAATATAGCGAGTGCAATCAAACCGATCAGCATCCAGGATGCTGTGCGATGAAATTCGACTGCTTTTTCAAAACCAAAGATGGTATATGATCCATGAACTTCAAATCCTGTTATAGAAAGGAAAATAATTAATGAGGCCTGCAGCCAATGCCAGAAGCGCTCAAATCCTTTGTATATATAAACTCTTTTCATTTTCTGTGATTTATTGGTATTTGTATTGATTATTCAGCGTTATGATCATTTTCATCGTAATTAATGATCTGCTTTTCATATTTATTTTTATATACCTGTAAAGAAATTCTAATGGCTGCATGTCCGAATACTGCAATTACCGTAAGCCAGAAAACCCAGATTCCAAGTTTATCCAACCAAACATTGTGATCTCGGCCAGGCAGATAAAATCCGGTGAGTTTTGCCAGCCTTCCGTTGTGCTGGGTGTGGCATTCTGCACAACCAACACTTTGCTCCTTAGGCGCAACCATGTGATTGATAGGCCAATACATTTGGGTTTCTACAAATCCAAATTCTCCGCTAAAAGGCAAACCAGCATTTTTCATCCCGGCGGCTGCTGCTTTTGGCCAATCGAAATCGTTCCAGAAGGCACTGTCGCCTTTCTGTGGGCCGTATAATTTGGGTTGGATCAGTCGATTGTATACTTTATCATAAATCTGATCTCCCACATGAATTTTCACTGGGATGATTTTAGAATGACGGTCATCATGCGAACCAAATAATTTGTTCATCTGAACAGGAATTGAAGTGATGCTGTCTCCTAATATATATTGTTCAGCGGTTCCGTTAAACCAAACATAATCAGGGGTAACATTTTTTTTCCAAACAAACGAGCCTTTGATAGAAAGGTAGTTGTGATTACCCATTGTATCTTCCTCTTCATAAGGTTTACCGTCTTTGAGTTTACCGGCATCGGACCATTTCCATGACATTTTTGTAGCGTTTTCCTTTGCGTAGATTGGAATATGACAAGTCTGACAGGCAATTTTTGAACCATGACGATTCAATACATCGGTGAGATGCGGAGTTGAGGTATGACATTGTTCGCAGGTTGCCCTGTTTGAATTATCAGGAGAAACGGAATATAATTTTCCTTTAATTACATGATTTTCAGCAGTATGACATGCAACACAATTGAGATTCATTCCGTTTGTTCCCATATGAACATCCACTTCACGACTACAAGAGAGCTGGGCATTTTCAAGGTCACCATGTTTCACATTATTTCCACCACCACCCATGAAATGGCATGATCCACAATTGTTGCGGGTTGGCATTCCAACACTTTGAGCTACTCTTGCGAGATTTACATTACGATCAGGATAACCGGCTGCGGATGCTCCTTTAATATACTCTTCGCTGTTGTCGTGGCAAACCATGCAATCGACGTTTCTTGCATTGTTGAAATCAAAATGGTCATTGCTCATTCCATATCCTATATGGCATTTTGCGCATGATTGCTGGTTTGAATTAGTACCGATACAAAAGTTGTTCATTACGTTTTTCTTGCCGGCTGATGCAATTCCTCTTCCTTCAACATAAGCTGAGCGTTCCCAGTTCCAGTGTGATGAAGCCATAACTTCCTTGTGTGTTTCATTATGGCATCGCAAACAGGCTTCGGTTACATCTTGTGGGGTTTCAAATTCCATCTGCAATTCGGGGAGTAAACTATGATTTACGCCGGGCTTTTTTTTCAGGGCATAGGTATGTTTAAGCTCTTCCAGTTTTAGGTTGTAAGTGTCATTCTGATGAAAAACATTTAGCAACACTATTGAAATAATGACAAGAATAATTACAAATACGATGTTCTTAAGCATAATTTCGTGTTTTTATCTTTCTTTTTTAAAGAAAACATATCAAAAAGTCACAATGAATTGAACCAGCGTTCAATTGAATCGCCTGCAAAGATATTGTTAAACAAAATACTTATAGAGCCGAAACCAATTTTTGGATACGAAATCTGAAATAGGAGGAAATTGAATTTTGTATTTATCTATAAAGTAAGTATTTACATTTTTTAATTTAAGTAATTTATAACTTATATAAATAAATAGGATGTAACAATGACTGAAATGTTACTTAAGTGCAATTGAAGCAGGAAAATGTTGTTAAATCAAAAATGGAGAATTAAGTGGGGTAGGTCAATGAAAAGTAGGTAGCCAAAAAGGAATAGAAAATATGCTTATCCTTTAACGCTTACCATTTCAAGTCGTTCAGGATCAATTATATGAACATATTCATTAGTAATATCGATCAGTCCATCGGTTTTAAACTTCGTGAGTATTCGGGCAATACTCTCAATAGACATACCGCTAAGTTCTGCAATATCTTTCCTTGATAACTGAAGTGGAAATTTTTGCTGTTTGTAGATCCGGTTGGCTAAACAAAGAAGCACATCAGCAAGACGGCCATAGGTTTGCTTTTTTGTCAGACAATAGAATCGTCCGTTTATAATGGTGTTGTGTTCTGCCAACAAAGAAAGCATTTTAGATGCGAAGGCTGGATTATTATTAACAATTTTCCTGAATGCGTTGATTTCGATCAGGCTTAATGAAGAATCTACATAAGCCTGTGCTGAATGGAATAAGATATTACCTCCTTCGAACATTGAGCTAAGCCCGATGATACTAACCGGTGAAAAAATCTGTAGAATCAGATTTTCTGTTGAACCCTCAATATACGATTTGACCAGCCCTTCATTCAAAACCATGATATGAGAAAGAAAAGATCCTTGTTTCCAGATTATCTCTCCTTTTTGGTAATGGACGTCAACCATCTTCCCCTCAATAAGTGCTAATTCATCAGAAGTAAGCAGTTCCATGCATTCCATTTTACTGGTGCCAATAGAACAACTACTTCTTATGAGAGACTGAGAATTACCCATTATTAAAATACCTGATGAAGTGTAACAAAATCCGATGCTAAGATAATCAAAATAATTATTGATTTAAATCAAATGATTCGTTGTCGAACTTATACTTTAGGATTGACGAACCCGAACCCCTTATCCTTTCAGCAAATATGGCATCCACTTACTTTTGCTGTGAATTGATTAACACAACATTTACATGAAAAGTTTCTTTCAAAAAATAATCAGTTTTATAGTTGTTTTGGTTTTACCGGTCATTGTAATTTATTTGACAATTCACTTTGGTCTTGCAAGAAATGAAGCAAGGAAAGTTGATTTTGTTGGTAAATCGGAACATACTGCATCGGTTGATCATGCAGATTTTGAGATTCTAAAAAAAGAATACACAAATCCAAAAGATGTAACTGCGGCCTGTTTATCATGTCATAATAAACGTGATGATGAATTGATGTTGAGTACACATTGGACTTGGGAACGGGAAGTGGAACTACCTGGTCGCGGACTTGTAAAGATTGGTAAAAAGAACCTGCATAATAATTTTTGTACAGCAGCAGAAGGAAACAATGGCAGTTGTATGCGCTGTCATATAGGATATGGATGGGAAGACAAATCCTTTGATTTTACAGATGCAAACAATATTGACTGTCTCGTTTGTCATGATAAATCAGATACATACCTCAAGCAAAAAGGCATGGCAGGTTGGCCTGCAACAGCTGCAACAGCTACGAAAGAATTCCCGGTACCTGATTATAATCTGGTATCGCAGAGTGTTGGTTTGCCCGACAGGGATAATTGTGGTGTTTGCCATTTTTATGGCGGCGGAGGCAATAATGTTAAACACGGTGATCTGGAAGAAGCCCTTTTTCATACAACAAAAAATGTTGATGTTCATATGGGTGAGGATGGAAAAAATATGGTGTGCATCGATTGTCATCAAACCGAAAAGCATAATATTAAAGGCAGGGCATATTCGGTTTCGTCTGAGAATAAAAACAGGGCTGAATGTGAACAATGTCATACCTCTGCCCCACATAACGACCGGATAATCGATTATCACACAACCAAGGTTGCCTGTCAAACCTGCCATATTCCCATATATGCAAAGGTTAATGCTACTACACTCTATTGGGATTGGTCAGTAGCTGGTCGTAAAGATGAAAATGGGAATGCCATCAAAGAATATGATGCAGATCATAACTACAGCTATTTGTCAATTAAGGGCCGATTTGTGTTCGATAACAATGTAAAACCAGAATATGTGTGGTTCAATGGTACGGCTGATCATTTACTTAATGATGATACAATTACGGAAATACCGGTAAAAATCAATACCTTATTTGGAAGTTACAGCGATTCAACAGCAAAAATATGGCCTGTTAAAATTCATAGAGGAAAACAAGCTTATGATCCGATTACCAAAAAAGTATTGTCGGTCAAATTGTTTGCCCACAATAAGGGTGAAGGTGCTTTCTGGGAAGATCTTGACTGGGAAGAAGCAATCAGACTGGGCATGGAATATAACGAACGATATTGGAGTGGTAAATATGAATTTGTAGAGACTGAAGCCTATTGGCCACTGAATCATATGGTTTCTAAGAAAGCAGAAACACTGAGTTGTACAGAATGCCATATACGTGAAAACGGTCGACTTGCATCGTTGAATGATTTTTATCTGCCTGGCAGAGACTATAACAAGTGGATCGACTATAGTGGAATAGGAATCATTGTGATTTCGATCCTTGGAGTTGTTATTCACAGTATTCTTAGGTTTTTTTCTTAATCAGTTAACCCTTATATAAAATGGAATATTCCAAGCAATTGTTGTACACGAAATTCGAAAGATTCTGGCATTGGTCACAAATGTTATTGGTGATGTTACTGACTATTACTGGTTTTGAGATTCATGGCGGTCTTCATTTATTCGGCTTTGAAAGATCAGTGCGCCTGCACACTGCTTCTGCATGGTCATTTATTGGGCTTGCCTTGATATCAATTTTCTGGATGATCGTTACTAAACAATATGTCAATTTTATCCCAACAAAGAATAAACTGAGAGAACAGGTCCTCTATTATACCTCCGGCATCTTCAAGGGAATGCCCCATCCGACCCATAAAACAATGTTTAACAAATTGAATCCGCTTCAACGCCTTGTATATACTGGATTACTGATAGTTATTTTTCCGGTACAGATTTTTACCGGGCTTGCATATATGTATTATCATTATCCTCAAAATCCATTGGATATCAGTGGGTTAAATATTGCGGCAGTTCTACATACCGCCGGAGCATTTATGGTGGTAGCATTTGTAATCATACATGTGTATATGACTACTACGGGCGATACCGTTTCCTCAAATGTGAAAGCCATGATTTCAGGATTTGAGAAAGAACCCCAGACTAATAATGAAACATCATCAATATCTGAATAAACATGAAAATTTTACACAAAATCCTAATTATTGTACTTCCGGTAATCCTATTCGGTGCATGTACATGTGACAAATCATACAACTCAGTCGATGAAATTGTCAAACAGGCGAGTAAAAATGTGAAAATGATTAGCCCTGATGAACTGAACAAACTTATGATAGCCGGTGGAGATGAAGTATATACATTAATCGACGTAAGGCAGGAAATAGAACATTACTATGGATATATTCCAGGTTCGGTTGTCCTTCCAAGAGGCAGTCTTGAATTCAGCATCGGTGATTCAACTTTTTGGGAACACACAGGCTTGTATATGCCTCAGAAAGAAGAAAAAATTATTGTTTATTGTAAGAAAGGTCAAAGAGGAATTCTTGCCGCAGAAACACTCACTCAACTTGGGTATACTAATGTATATGCGCTTGAAGGGGGTTGGAAAAACTGGGAACTGGCTTATCCTGATCTTTATGAAAAAGCCCTTGATAAGTTGGGTGGATCAAGCTCCCATACCACATCTGGCGGCTGTTAAATTGCAGATTTTCAATTATTAATAATTATTAAAACTAAATTTTATGAAAAAATTAGCTATTTATTTTATTGCTTTGTTTGTGATACCCGCATTGGTATTCACGGGATGTAAAAAAGACGACGAGGAAACATTCAATGCTCAGAAAACATTGACTGATTATCTTGTTGCTCAGGATCTTGACCTGAACAAAATTCTTGATGGTTTTGTAATGGCAGCACCTGATGATGGAAATGTAAGTGCATTTCACGTAATTGATATCCGTTCAGCAGATGACTATGCTGCTGGTCATATCGAAGGAGCTATTCGTTGTGATCTTGCCAACATTCTAACCGAAGCAGCAAATGCTGGAGCGAAAGGGATTTTGGTTGTCTGTAAAACCGGACAAACAGCAACCCATGCTGTTACCTTACTCCGTCTTTCTGGTTATAAAACTGCTAAAGCCCTCAAATGGGGTATGAGCGGCTGGAATGCTCAATTTGATGTATGGACTGCCAACATCGGAAACATTGCAGAAGGACATGCTAATTGGGTTACAACTTCAGCTCCGAACAACCTTACTTACAGCAGCCCTACCTTTACAAGTACCAGTACTGATCCTGCTGAAATTTTAAAATCCCGTGTTTCTGAAGTACTTGCTAATGGTTTTATCACAACAACCCCAACTGATGTTTTAACAACTCCTGCAAACTATTTCATCAACAATTATTTCTCAGAAGCGGATTACACAGCTTTCGGTCATGTGAATGGTGCTTTCCGGATTCAACCAATGTTGATTAGCGAAGGTCAGATAAATTATCTTGATCCATCAAAACGCGTTGCAACATATTGCTACACTGGACAAACTTCAGCAGCCATTACAGCATACCTGCGTGTAATTGGTTATGATGCTGTGAGTGTTTTATTTGGTATGAATAAATTCTACAATGGCTCATCTGCATGGACAGCCAGTAAATGGACTTCAGCCAGTGCAAAGAATTTGCCTTTCGTTACCGGTAAATAACCGAAAATCTACAAGAATGAAAAAGTTATTCATTTTCACCCTTCTCATCTCCCTGGCCGGCATGAAGTTGTCGGCTCAGGGTTGTGGAGGTGCTCCCTCAAGTGAGGGTATTAAAGTTTTTGGATTTCTTCAATCTCAATATGAGATGAAATTCGAAGATCCTGCCAAGAACAGCTTTACTTTTGAACGCGCCAGAATCGGTGTAATGGGGAAAATTCCCTATGATTTTTCGTACTATGTTGTTCTCGAGTTAAGTCCTTATATAGCTGATAATCCTTACTTACTCGACGCGTTTATCACTTACGACAGATATAAATGGGCAAGGGTATCTCTTGGATCATTTAAAACACCTTTTGGACTTGAGGTCAATACCCCTTGCAACGGGCTCACAACAATTTATAGATCAACTGTAAGTTTGCAAACTGTAGCTCCATTCAGAGATCTTGGATTGGTATTCATGGGCGGTGATGAGTCAACTTTTATGACCTACCAGTTCGGTATTATGAATGGAAGAGGTCTTGGCGCTTTTGATAATAATACTGCAAAGGATATTGTTGGTCGAATTGTGTTTAAACCTCTCGATTTCTGGAAAATTGGAGGTAGCTTCCGTCGTGGATTCCCATCATTAAACAATACAAAGGACGAAAGAATTACCTATGGTTTTGAAACATCTCTCAAATACAAAGGCCTGACATTCGAAGGTGAATATATTCATGATCAGGGTAATTATAACCGTGATCTTGGTGGTGGATGCAGTGGTAATCTCATCGAATTGGGCGAAGAAAGAAGTGGCTATTATGCAACTCTTGCTTATATGACCAAATGGAATGTTGAACCTCTTTTCCGTTTCGATAATTTTGATTCGGGCTTAAATGATTATGTTGAAAACAATATGACTTTTGGGGTGAATTATTTCTTTAATGATTGGACCCGATTACAGGTAAATTATATTTATCGGGGGGAGGAACCTACTGAGTTGAAAAATGATGAGTTTGTTGTTCAGGTACAGGTTAAATTTTAATGCAATAAATCATGAAAAAAATATTAATTCTCGCCGTCATTTTCTTTTTGACCGGTCGTTTTATTCAGGCACAAGACCTGATTTCTGTTGCAGATCTTGCAAAAGATTTAAAGAATTCTGAATTAATTATCGTTTCCGCCGAACTTGAAACCGAATTCGAGAAGGTACATATTACCAATGCAGTCAACGTTTCGTATAAATCTTTTTTCAAGCCCGGTAGCGTTGAAGGATTGATGCTTCCTGATGATCAAATTGCGAAACTATTTGGTGATCAAGGTATTACAGAAGGGAAAAAGATTGTGGTTTATGATGAAGGTTCAATGAAATATTCAGGAAGAGTATATTGGATTTTGAAGTATTTGGGGGCTCAGGATGTAAAGGTGTTAAATGGTGGATTGGAAGCCTGGAAAGCTGGTCGCAAACCAGTGACTAAGAATCCAAGCATAATTAAGAAAGCATCTTTTATTGCCAAACCAAATAGTTCAATGATAGCATCAGTTGATGAAGTGAAAGCATCACAAGGAAAACCAAATGCCATTATACTGGATGTTCGTGAAGCCAATGAGTTTAAAGGTCTCGATGGCAAGAGTAAAGGCCACATTCCGGGCTCTGTCAATATCGAGCATCTTAGCCTTCTGACTGCTGGCATCATGAAAAGCAAAACTGATCTCGAGAAAGTATTTGCTGCACAAGGTGTTACAAAAGATAAAACAATTTATCTTATCTGTTCATCAGGTGTACGTACTGGAAAAGTTTATCTGGCTCTTGTTAAAGAATTGGGTTTTTCCAATGTAAAAGTCATGAATGGTGGCTTTAACGAATGGGTTGCCCTAGGTAACAAAATTGATAAGTAGTAATTCTTAATTTGGTTTAGAGTCCGGCTGATTTAAGCCGGACTTTTTTTATTAAATTTTGCCTTCTACACTCTTTTTATGAATTACTGTCCTCGGATATGTAACTTTAGTAACAATTGCTGCTAACTCCTTATCCGAAATCATATCTGAATTTTTCATCTTAAAAATTTGTTGAAGATAGAGAATAGGTAGTAGGTTTTTTTATAGAGTCAAAGGTTCATTTCCCAAGCAAACCAATATAATCATTACCTGTCTGTGTTTTTAAACAGACAGGCAATGATTTTTGTGTTTTAGAATAGATCAACAGTAAGTGATAAGAAAAAACTTCTGCCCGGCTCAAAAATTTCGATTGAAGGATTTCCTGGTATGCTTCTGTTAAGATGTTCATAGTAAGCTTCATCAAACAAGTTCTGAATTCCCGCTGTGGCGTTGATTATTTTATTCAATTGGTAAGAGAAATTCAAATCAACCAAGGCAAATGCCGGTGTTACAGTTTCTCCATAATCAGCTGATATTCTGCCTTGCTTCAATGAATACCTTAGATTTACTGCAGGATGAAGTTTGCCTTTGAATAGGTTGCCTGAGATTGAATATCGCATGTCCATTGGTGCTATTTCGGGAAGAGGCTCATCGATATCTCTGTTTTGTCCGTAGGTATAAGCAACCGATACCCTTTGTTGAAGGTAAAGTGATAGCGACTGTTTCCAGATAATCTCAAAACCGGTCCTGTAAGCATTGTCAATATTGATAAACTTTCTCACACCCGGACTCGTAGGGAACATTGGAATCAAGCTTGTGTCAATAACAGAAGATATATTATTTCGTAATAAAGAAGTGAATATATCAAGGCTTACAATTGTTTTATCAGTTTTATAACTAAAATTGATGTCCAACTGATTATTAATTTCAGGTTTCAACTCTGGATTACCCAATAATTCGAAAGCATCCTGACCGACCGGGAAATAATTGATAAACCGCTCTGTCATACTTCCACTTCTCTGCGCCCGACCAAGCCATAGTCCCATTGAGAATTTATTTCCCAATTGCTTAATGGCGCCAACACTGATTCCCGGATTCAACTGCAGTGCATCAGTGTTTTCATACATATTGCCAAAACTGGATGCAATATCACTTATTCCAGATTTGTTTAGCTCAAGCCGACCAGAGAACACGAACGTCAATCCGGTAAGGGACAGCTGGTATTCTGAAAAAATTGCACTTTTGCTGATTGTCCCATCCTGCCATACGTTATCGTAAAACGTTTTTCCTGCATTTGGTCCTGTGATAAATTCACGTTCTCGTTCTCCTTCGGCTTTTTCAATGCGTAAATCGGCACCCACAAACAATTTTGATCTCCCTAATTGCCAATTTCCTTCCGTTCTTCCACCAAAAGTTTTTGTTTTTGCCGGAGTTGCGGCATTCATAGTTCTGGGAACTATCACTTTCATTAGATTATCCATATAATGATCTACCAAAGATGCATATAAGGTGGTATTCCACGATTTCAAGTTTTTCATGTTAAAAATAGCATCGTGTCTGCCACTAATCAGCCAGGTGTCATCGCTTCTTAAATCCATAGGTAATGCCGGAAAATCTGTATCACGCGCAAAGTTACGGGTAGCGGTTAAGGTAACATTTTGATTTTTGGTGATCTTAAGTCCAAGGTTTGCCCCAACACTGGCTCTCATAAAATTCGCCAGAACCTTCTCACCATTGCCTGTTTTGTAATCAATTCCTTTTGCAAATGACCCAAATAAAGCCAAATCGAATTTTTTATTGCCAAGACCAACTACACCTTCATTTCTGGTAACTGATCCATTGGTTTCATAACTGCTGGTCAACCGCCCATAGATTTTTTGTTTCTCTGAAAAAAGAGGTGCAATAGGAACAAAGTTGATAGTTGCACCAAATGAATTTCCATAACGCAATGAATGTGGGCCTTTCAGCACTTCGATGTAGCTTATCATATTGGGAGCAATCTGACTTGTGGGTGGGTCCATCCGGTTTGGACAAGCAGCTGATGCAGTTTGCACACCATTGATCACCACGTTGAGTTGATCGTTTTTAAATCCTCTGAAGACTGGGTCAAAACCGTATGCGCCACTTTTACGGATGGTACTGAATCCATCAATGTTGTTTAGAATGTCTCCCCCATCGTGTGCCAATCTGTCACGCGAATCAAGTGATACTATTGATTGACTGTTAATAGGCGTATGGAGGGCAATAATAGTAATAGGACTTAATGAATGATTCAATTCCTCTTTAAATAGCTTTCCAGATTGCAATGCTTGCTTAACTTCCCTGTCAGGAATACTCCATGTTCCATAATTAATATGCGATAAAAGTAACGCAGTATTATCCATATATTCAATGTTAATAAAACCATTTGAATCAGAAATACCGTTTTTTGTACCATAGCTATAGGTTACACCTTCAATTTTTGTTTGTTGATTAAAATCAAGTAGCTGAATACTTTGTGAAATAATTGTATTCATCCAAAACACAGAAAGTAGTATCGTAAATATATATTTTTTCAATTTCATAGTTTATGTTGTTATAGTTAAATAATGCCATCCAAAGCATACAATACTGGGATAAATGACCAGTATTATGAATGCTAAGTTTAATAAAATGCGGATTTGGATTTGGTAAAATAGAAATTGCTACCACCAAAATTCGGTATTAACAAATATTAGATGGAGATCTCAAAAATTACCAAAGAAATTACATTATAGATTTAATTGAGGTGGATGGAAGATATCAGTTATTGAAGAAGAATTGATAAAATGTTGATCAAATGAAGAATAACTGATATTTTTAAATAACAAAATTTGATTCGAACAACTAATTGTTGTTGGATGTGAATAATAAACTATTTCAGTTTTCAGATTGATTCCCTTAGGGAGGGTCTTTTGCTCTTCATCGTCAGCTTTTTTAAATTCTTTTTTAAGTTGACAACAACCTTTACAAGAATTCCCTTCGATTTCTTTCTGAACACAAAGATTTTTTGCAATATAAGCCTGATTAATCTTAAAAGAAACATAAATCCAAGTTTTGCTAAGTGGCTGTACCATAAGCAAAAATATTAGGATTAAACCTGAAATCAACTTCATGATTTATAGAAATCAAATTGTTGTAAATATAGTGATTAATTACAACAATTGCCCTAGCTCCAGAGCATGGATGCCATTGGAAACGAAATGCAAAACAATAATATTTTTGTTTTTTGTTGCCTATTTAGCTGCATCCACCTTTTACGCTCTTCTTTTTACCCTGTGTTTTTGGCTTCGGAACTGCAGCACCACCTGATGACTCCTTTTTCTCAGTGTTTGAAATCAAACCTCCGCCACCCAAAGCCTGACTTGTTCCTTTCCGAAAGTCATAAATGGCTATTTCATCGTTGGAGCTTGTTGCTGAGGGTGCCTGAGGATTCATGATGGTTTCAAACCAATGATTTAAGCCACCGGAAAGAACATAATTATTATGATAGCCAAGTTGGCGTAATAGCATCCAGGCTTCGTTGGCACGTGTGCTACCGTTAGCATATAACACATTTGTCATTGTTTCCTGATTTAAAATATCCTGAAAATCAGGTGATAGCAAATTGTCAATCGGAATATTAATGGCTCCGGGCAAACTGAATTTTTCAAATTCACTTTGGGGTCGAACATCAATAAGCTGAAGTGTAGGATCTTTTTCAACAATCATTTGTGCGATATTATCCGGCTCCAGATATTGTGTTCCGCTTTTCAATTCATCCAAAATCTGATCTGCCGACAACTTAAACGGAGTTGTGGTGTTTTTTGGAACTGCCGCTATGATCAGTCCCAATGAAATCAATACAATGGAGAGTATTATTCTTGGGGTGAATTTAATATTGTTCATATCACTTTATGTTTTTGATCTATGTTATTCAATATGAGATTAATACTTTTCTCTTGGGAATTTCTTTTCTGCCCATTCACCGGCCCAGAACATCATCACTGCAGCTATTATTACGATAAATACGGTGATGCCCTCCGATATGCCAAAAAATTCTGAGATGCGTGGACTTCCCATGAAATTGGCCATGAATAAGGGTTCAAATAAACTGAAAGCTTCACCAAAGATCAGCACACCAATGAAAAGACCTATGATAAAAATATAGGCATCAATCTTTCCAATTGCCGCTCCACAAAAACTAGTTCCCGGACAATAACCTCCCATTATAAATCCTGCGCCCATGATAACACCGCCTACGATGGATGACCATAAATAGGTTTCGTTTACATATACCAGACTAAGATCGACCCATCCGAACAAACTAAAAAACAATAAGCCAAGCATGGCTGTGATAGCTCCTGTAAAGAAAACTTTTAACACAACAGTGTCGTATCCATAAAATACACCCGCCAGTTTGCGACTTGAGGAAAATCCGCCTTGTTCAAGAACAAAGCCAAAACCAATTCCGATAAAGAATGCGAGTAACAGATTGCTGTTTTCTGAGATTATTTCGTTAACAACCAATGGTCCCATGGTAATATTTCTTAATAAGTTAATAATCAATTATATCCAAAGTTTTCTAAAGAAATAGGCAAGCATAAATGCTGTACCGAATATGGCAGCCATTGAAATAAAACCACCTAAAGAAAGGACAGCCATACCACTCAATGCTGAACCACTTGTGCATCCCCTACCAAGTTGTGAACCCAATCCGAACAAAACGCCTCCGGCAAGTGCAAACATGAGTCTTGTTTTGGATTGAATCTTTGGATTATGCTCAACTTTCCAGGTTAGCCGCTTTGATATCACACCCGAAAGAAAACCCCCGACAACAACTCCTAACATCTGGTAGACCAACCAAGAATTCAATGGATTGCCTTCATGTGATTTGTTAAAGTTATTATAAAAGGCAGATGACTCTGCATGTTTTGGAGCAATTGTTTCTACGCCAGCAACTATTACACTTTTCACTGCTCCGCTTGCCCCCAAACCACGACCAGCAATAAAATTGGCAGCCAATACCACCAATCCTAGCAGAACACCTGCCAGATAGGGATTCATGTACTTTGGATCTTTAACTGTATTCATAATGCTTAATTTATTATTTCTTATGTAGTTAACTGAATATTTTCTTTTTAATAAAGCCATCTGCTCGCTTGTCCGGCATTTGCGATGATGAAACGAAACATCAAACCGCCAAATAAAACAAGAACAGGTGCAATCCAAGCCGGCATTTTGTAATGAAACAATTCAAGGATTTCCAGAATAGCAGGGATTACAAGTCCCAACGATACAACAAACAACCAGAAAGGAGTTGTATATGGTCCGCCAAGGAACAGATTCGCTGCCTCAATATGCACCTGTGTGCTGGCTAAAAATCCCATAAACATATGTATAATCAGGAAAATTTCTATTCCGATCAACATCAGGTCTATTCTTGTGAAGTAGTGACGTTCGAGTTGGTTCTTACTCATTAATACAATCACTGCTGCTGCAGTTGAAAGTCCGGAGGTTAGGAACAATGGTCCTAAAATAGATGTGTTCCACAATGGACGGGCATTGAAAGCAGAAAATAGAATTCCGGTATAAACTCCTAAGATTAAAGCGTAAATAAGAATCAACCAAGCAATTAACATTTCGTATTTTTTTAGAAAAGTTTCAAGGTCAATGAGGATCTTGAATTTCCAGTCCCATTTAGGAAATAGCTCCCTAATATTCAAACCACACCACACCAATGATAATGGGGTTATGATCATTAATGTCCATGCACCCCAAGACATGGGAGACTGCAATCTGATTGTAGTATAGAGCCGCCAAAAATAGAGTTTATGGTTCAAATCAATGAATAGGGCTGAAAGGCCGATGATAAGTAATATTGGTGCAATAAACGGGCTAAGCTTCACTGAAACAGGATATTTTTCTTTTCTGCCGAGAATTGTATTCAAGGCGGCAAAAAACAGGATTCCAGCAGCTAAACCTCCGGCGAACAAATAAAGCGGAATTTGCCAATGCCAAATATGCAGATTTGGATCAATCAGGTGATTCATTCTGCCGCTTACGATGATTTCTTCTTTCATAATTCTTGAGATCGTATAAACTTTATCAGATTTTTAACATTTCTAAATCCAAATCCATTCGTTATCAGATTAGGAAATAAAGCTGAGGCATGGTACCAGCTTCAGGAATCAGAGTTTTAAATTTGCGTTTTTTTAAAATCACCGAAACCGAACTGTTTGGATCATCAAGGTCGCCGAAATACATGCATTTTGTTGGACAAACACTAACACAAGCAGGGTTGAGTCCTTTCTGAACTCTGTTTTCAAGACAGAAAGTACATTTATCAACATAACCATCAGGATGTGGATAACGTGCATCATACGGACAGGACGCGATACATGCACCACATCCAATGCACATTTCATGTGTAACCAGTACAACTCCACCATCAGCATAATGACTTGCCCCTGTCGGACAACAGCGCACACATGGGGAGTTATCGCAATGGTTGCATCGTTCAGATCTGATTTCTATTTCGAGCTGGGGATAAGTTCCATCAGTCACTTCCACTACCCAGTCACGGCAAAATCCTATGGGGACATTGTTTTCGGTCTGGCAGGCAACCACACAATCGCTGCATCCCACACATTTTTTTGTATCAACAGCCATAGCATATCTCATGATTCAGCCCCCTTTCCGCTTGATTCGTTTGATACTATAAAAGTTACAAAATTGCTTCTCATACCTGTGCCTCCCATAACTGGGTCAACCTTCACATTGGTAATGAGTTCGGTATCATTAATGCCTCTGCCATGAGCTCTGGTAAGATTTCTATTGTTGTGTCCAAATCCATGGACCATATACACACTATCCCAACGAATCCGTTCTGTCACCCTAATTTTAATACTGAATGTGGACAGTTTATCATCCTGATTTTTCAATTTTACATACTGTCCTGATTTTAAACCCCATATTTTAGCAACCTTAGGGTTTACCCAAAGTGAATTTTCATCCATAATATCAGTCAGATTCGGGTTGTTGGCAGTCCGGCTGAATGTGTGCATAGGAGCTCTGCCGTAAATCAGCCTGTAGAATCCTTCCGGTGGTTCTTCATGAGCAGTATATACCGGTAAGGGATCGAAACCTTCAGCCTCCATATCGGTAGAATATAATTCGATCTTGCCTGTTGTGGTGTTAAATGCTATTTCTTCATTTGGAGCAAAATACAAATCATCATGCTTCCTTGGAAATTTCTTTACACCAATACGTTTCATTTCCTCAAGCGAAGAACCAATTTCCTTTAGTTGCCAATCAAGATGTTCTTCCATGTTTTTCCATGGAAACCATGCACTAAGTCCAAGTTTTTCAGCCAATTGCTTAGCTATCCAGTCAGCTGGTTTTGAGTTGTATTTCGGTTCAGAAGCTGGTATACGTACAGCAATATTAGGTTCTCTATGAGGTGATTTTCGAAGCATGTCATACCTTTCAAGATAGCTGCACTCAGGAAGTACAACATCGGCTAATCCAGTCATTTCAACAGGCATGGTATCTACTACAACCAACAATTCAAGAGCATCAATAGCCCTTTTGGTTTGTTCCTGATCAGGCAAGGCAGCCAAAAGATTTGTGCCATTAACGAACCAGATTTTATAACTACAGTTTTTATCCGGTGTAGGAATAGTGGCATCACAGATACCGTTGCTAACTACTTCATTAGCAAGTTTATATTTTCCATTGTAGGCATCGGTGGGCATGTGTTTTGGTACTGGAAATGGAGGAACGGGATATTCAGGAACTTTTGCCTTTTCAGGATTGTAGAACCCACCTCTTCGTCCCCATGAACCAAGCAGTGCATTTAAAATAGCAACAGCTCTTAATCGTTGTGTATCATCTCCATACCAGGTGACATGTCGTCCGGGATGTATGATCACCGCAGGTGAAGCATTGTACATTTCTTTGGCAGTGTTTCTGATCACATGCGGATCAATGGTTGTAATGCCATATGCCCATTCAGGGGTGTATTTTTTAACATGTTCTTTCAACTCTTCAAAGCCATGTGCATACCGTGCAATATAATCTTTATCGTACCAGCCGTTTTCAATTAACACATTCATCCAGGCGAGAAGAAGCGCCATATCGGTCGAAGGTTTAATTGGTAGCCAGAATTTTGATTTGCTGGCAGCAGTGGAGAAACGAGGATCTACTGTGATGATGGTTGCTCCTTTATCAATAGCATCCGACATTTCCTGTATCTGGCCATTATGCATGTTTTCACCGATATGTGAGCCGATCAATACCAAACAACGCGTATCCCGGATATCAGTTCTTTCAGGAGAATAGATAATATCACCGAAAGTTGTCAGAAAACCAACTTCTCGTGGTCCACGACATTGAGCAAAAGAAGGGGCAGTAACAGATTGAGAACCAAAAGCTTTGAGCATCTGACCAAAATGTGCTCCACCAGAACCATGGGTAAACAAAGCCGCGCATTCCGGTCCATGTTTTGCTGCAATTTCTTTCATTCTGTTTGCGATAAAATCGAGGGCTTCATCCCAACTTGCTTCCCGAAAACTATCGATGCCATCCTTTGAGGTTCGAATCAACGGAGTTTTTAAACGGTCTGTATCAGAATACTGGCCAATTCCACCAGTACCCCGAGGGCAAAATCTTCCATTACAGTGGGGATCATCATCATTCCCGACAATTTTCTGTATTTCGCCTTTTTTGTCCTTGTAAACCCAACCCGCACATTGCCAAAAACAGACTTCGCAATAAGTTGGGGTTCTATTGATTGTTTCCTGTTTCTCAAAAAGGGAGGCTGCTTTTGACCATGTGTATGATCCGGCAAGTGTGATACTCCCAGCGCTTAATGCGCCAATTTTGATGAACTGTCTCCTTGTGGTTGTCATATCCACATATTATTTAATATTTTCGAAGAAAAGACTATAATAAAATCATTGATTAAAATCAAAACTACAATTTATTTTGATTTATATGATTGATAATTAATATTTTAACTATAAGTAAATTTAGAATGAATCTAAACTATTGACTAAGTATCTGCTAATAATTGAATTATGCTTTGGACAGACCGATTCCAAATTGACAAATAGAGATAATTATTACCTCATAGAAATATAAGGAGGAGAGTTTTCGGAAATGAAGTGTGTTTTTTTTGCGTGTGAAAGCTTTACAAG
>CAZVKW010000036.1:11212-25983 GCA_964627945.1 uncultured Lentimicrobiaceae bacterium | reverse complement strand
GCAAGTTCAATTTCAATTGAAAACTTCAATTAGTGGTACTTTTTCAGTGCCCTCGCAAAACCTGATCCCTTTTCTTTTTTATAAGACTTGCTTACATCTCTACGCCGGTTTTCACGGCTTCGAGAAGCTTTTCCTCATGTTTATGTCCGCTGAAAGCCTTAACTAAAGCTTCAACCGGCACCATTCCTGAATGCGACATCCAATAAGCGATCGCGCACAAAACAGCACTTTTACGACCAACTTTCTCTCTGAATGGAAGTCTGACACCATAATCGACTGTTCCCGTATCGATTGTATCATCCACAAAGAGCTTCGTGAATTCATTTACGCGCGATTTCACCATTTCCCAGCCTTCCTGCGAAGTAACAATCGCAACCTCAGCTTTTTCGATACCGGTATAGTAAATTGAATCGTTCGCCATGATCACCTCAGCCAGACTGAATCCTGTTCCGACAGTGATCGGATATTCCCCTTTCTTAGTATTATTGAGTCCGCAATACAAACCGGCCTGTGCCAATAAATCGGCAGCCAGCTGCACCCCTTCTCCGGCGCTTCCGCCAATGAGAATGGTCATCCGGTTGGTGACTTTTGATGTGAATTCACGTGATGCAGCGCGTTTTGACGCGAAAAGAGATGGTTTTTCGGAATAATGCGGAGCAACAAATTCACGATTGTTGGTCTTCACTATTTCTTCATAACCCAGATCAATCATTTCTTTGACGCTGTTATAGCCATAGGCCGGACAAGGTCCAACAATTTCAACCACCGAGAAACCGACAGTTTTGATTGCTGCCAGCAATTTCTCACTGAATTCGCCTTTGGCCATGATCTTGGATGAATATACCGCTCCGGCTTCGTGGGCCATCTGGGCGATATCAAAAGCCGGATAATAGGCTTCATCGTGCAGGATTTTTTCTTTCAGATCGGGATGCGACAAACCGCTCAACTGTCCGCCTGTCATGCCATATACATTGTTGTTAAGCACCAGGAGGGTCATATTGATATTGCGTTTTGCAGCGACAAGCAAATGCTGCATTCCGATGGTGGCCCCGCCGTCGCCCTGAATGGCGATCACTTTTTTATTGTTTCCGAGTGCATACGAAATTCCGGCAGCAAGCGCAACAACACGTCCGTGCAGACCATGAACCGTATGACAGGCCATATTTTCGTCGATGAGTCCCGAACAACCAATATCGCTCACAATCACCACATCGAGCAGGTTTAAACCCGATTTTTCGAGGGCTTTGGCCAGATTCAGGTTTGAGGAATGGTGCCCGCAGCCCGGACAATAGGGCATTTTCTTTTTGGCTAAAAAATCTACTTGCATGAGGCTATCTCCTTAATGATTTCGCTTGGGGTGATCATTCGTCCGAAAGCATTGATTTTATGAATATTGGCAGGTGTGTTCACACCATAAATGTAACGTACCAGATTGCCGCTCATATTTTCTTCCACCACAATCACATTGCGGTAGTTGTTCATGGTTTCTGTAATGAATTTAGGCAACGGAATCATGGTATTCAGCACGAGCAATGAAACTTCTTTTCCTGTTTTACGGCTCCGGCTGACGGCTTCGCGGCAGGCTTCGGAAGTGATTCCATAAGTAACTACCAGTGTGGATGCTTCTGAATTTTCGTCGAAGGAATAGTAGGAATATGAATCGATGTGTTTTTCCATTTTCTGCTGAAGCCTGAGCGAATTGGCAATGGCTTCGGGCGTGGCTTTTTTGATCATTCCGAGATGATCGTGTGTGGATGAATTGATCCGCACCTGATGATCGGTATTCCCCACCGGAAGAAACTCAGGAATGAGATTATCGGCCGGTTTATAAGGTTTGTAAGGCGCTTCGCCCGTGAATTGTTTCCAGACGACCGGTTCAATCTCGGGCAGGCTGCTCAGATCGAAACTACGCGAGGTCATGATCATCTCTTTCGAGGTAAGAATGACAACTGGTGTGCGCAGTTCAACGGCCGTTTTCAGGGCTTTGGGCGGAATGTTCCAACAATCTTCGAAACTCGAGATGCTGAATACCGGAAACTGAAAGCCTCCACTGATGGTGCCGTTAAGCACCAGCAGATCGCCTTCGGCACCTACGGTTGCACTTCCTGTGCTGGGCCCGAGGCGTTGAACAAGTATCACAACCATGGGCAGTTCCATCATATACACCTCGTTCATGGTTTCGACCATGAGCGCATATCCGGGGAAGGAAGTAGCCGTTACCGGAAGTTTTCCGGCAGTTGCCATTCCGCACAGCCATTGCAGGGTAGTAATTTCGTCAGGAGCGGGCATAAAGAACGGGAAGCGCTTCGAAGCGAAGGAATTCAACCAGTTAGATGGCGTGATGGGATAGTTCACATACGCGTTTGCCCCTGCCCTGACCAAGGATTCGATCATGAGTTCCGACCCGTCGGTCATCACCCTCATTTCTTTCAATTTTTCCTCAACCATAACAGTCTAAGTCTTAAATATGGATTATTACCACAAAGTTATGCCTTATTGCCACACAGCCAAATGACTGTGAAAAAAATCACAAATTTGGATGGGTTCTGAATAAGAATTTCAGGAAAAGACAAAAATCTATCTTAGAATTCGAGTAATCTCGCCTCTCCCTCTTTATCATTCATTCTTTAAAGATCACATACCTGCATTTTCTTTTTTTTGTCAGCGAAACAGTACTAATTGATTTATTTGTAAGGATAGGCAATGTTAGACTTTAATCGTTAAGTAAGTATTTACAAAACCAAACGACAGATGCAGCTGAAGTAAAATACTCGAACCTATCCGAAGGTTTTGTTATATGTTGGAACACTTTGGGAAGAGTTGTGATTTTATTTATAATGAGTATCGGTCAAGATCAACAAACGTTTGAAAGTGCTACGATTATTGTCATGTTGAGCGGAGTCGAAACATGATTTGTTGTCTTGATTATGAAAATTATACTATATTAGGCCTTCGATCCCGTACATACGGGACTCAGGCTGACACGAAAAAATGCAACAATAAGATTTATTAATGTTTCCCGATACTCATTTTATTTATTCCTTTTGCAGCAATTCCGAAAGCGATTTTTTAGTGAAAACAGCCTCAATCCAGGCTGTGAAATCAAATATCTGAAGAATTTTTTGTTCAAATACATCGTGCTTTATTTCTTCGAGTTCTACTTTCAATTTGTTCCATACCTGTACTCTTTTAAATGAAAGGGATGGTAATGGTTTGCTTAAAAACTTAAACATAATGCGCTCGATTCGATAATTTCGCTCAAATCCCTTTATATCACGCATCAGCGTTCTTATCTCGTATTTAATTAGATCGAAATCGTTCATTTTATAAAGAATAATGAGATTTACTAAGCGGATCGTACGAAACAAAGGCAAGGAATAATAGCTTTTACCTTGTAAAATAATCTGATTCAAAAATTTATGAGCCTTGAGATATTCGTTATTTCCAAAAAATACAAGCGAAGTATATAAACTGAGCTCGGCCTGACGGGAGTGTGCGAGTGAATTAAATTTATCATATAAAATATCTTTGTATTTATTAATCAATAAGTTACAATTGATGAAATCTCCAGAATCAAGCATAGGGAATAATTCATAAAGAAAAGTCGTGCAATCTACATTGAGTTTAAAACTTGCAGATTCGCAAGCAATACTTTTCAATTGATTTACAAAGTATGGCATACTTTCATAGTTTCGGATGCTTCGCAAACTTTCCAAAATTCCTTCCAAAGTGTGTAAATAGTAAATAGGTGGGTTGTTCCACAAATGTTTATTTCCTTCAAAAAGATTATTGAGTTCGTAATATGAATTTAAGGCTGATTGATTGTCGCCTACGCTGATGAGGTAATTCGATTGAAACAATTGGTGAAGTTTGCTTATTTCAAAATTGTCAACATTGAGCGAAGCAACTAAACTTATCTCACTGAATACCAAATCATTCAAATCATCTTTTTGCTTTTGTGTTCGAATTTGGCCTTTATGAAGAATACGGTGCTTGAGAATTTCATACAAAGCTGACTGTTCATTTATTTTGCGGATGTATTTTAAAGATTCAGTGATTTCAAATTGTTTCTTAAGTAGCAGTTTTTCATCAATTTGTTGAAAACCTGCAGCCAATAAGTAATCCAATTCTAATCGTTGAGCCAACAAAAGAGCATGCTGGTTTTCATATTTTACTGCTTGTTTAATAATTTCTTCAAGCAGATTCAAGCTTTCGGTTATGAGTGATTTTTCGTATAGAATCCGTGCATGGATTATTCTTTTGTATAGAAATGAAAAACTATCTTGCGAATTGCGCAAGGTTAGCATCGTTTCAAGTAACAATTCAAAGAGATATTTTCCTGCTATTTCAAAACTTACATTCGGGTTCTCGATAGTAAATTGTGCCTGAATTTTTTCTTTAGTACTTGAAGGGTTTCTATCGATAATCTCATACAAAAGCAGGTAATCAGGCATTTTCTTGTTTCTGCCAGAACGAATTTTGAATGCTTTTTTCTCGGAATATGATAACGAACGAACCAGCGTGATTAATGATTGTATTTTCGACATACGACTTGTTTTACTTTAACTTCAATTACGAAAGCGTTTATTGCAAGAATATAAATGTAAATGTAGGCTTTTTTTTAAATTATTAAAATATGAAACTTTTTACTATCTTAATATAATGTATATCATATATATAGAGATTTTACATTAAATAATTCTTATTTAAGATTATTGAAATCATCAAATTATTGATTTTTTTTTAAATTGAATAGCAGATAACTTTGTCAAAAAAAATATAGAAAGTGAAAACAGGAAAAAAAATCGTTGTCATTGGAAGTTGTAATACAGATATGGTTATCAAAGCGGAGCGTTTACCTATTCCGGGTGAAACCATTTTGGGGGGAACTTTCTTAATGAATCCCGGCGGTAAAGGCGCTAATCAAGCTGTTGCAGCATCACGTTTGGGTGGTAATGTCAGCCTTATTTCAAAAACAGGGAACGATGTTTTTGGAAAACAGTCAGTTGTATTGTATAATTCGGAAAATGTAAATACCGAATATGTTTTCTCCGATTCAAAATTACCCTCAGGAGTAGCTTTGATCACAGTAGATTCGAATGGCGAAAATTGCATTGTAGTTGCCTCAGGTGCCAATGCCAATCTAAAACCTGCTGATATTGATAAAGCAATAAAAGCCATCGACAATGGCGATATTGTGCTCATGCAACTCGAAATCCCACTCGAAACCGTTGAGTATGTTGCCGAACTAGCCTCAGCCAAAGGTAAAATAGTGATCCTGAATCCTGCACCTGCAAGAGCACTTTCAAACAAATTATTGTCTAATATTGATTTGATAATTCCAAATAAAAGTGAAGCCGAAATCTTATCGGGAATAAAGGTTTCTGATATCGAAACTGCAAAACAGGCTGCTGACATTATCGCAAAAAAAGGTGTTGATAATGTGGTAATTACGCTTGGTTCACAAGGAGCACTCATACGCGAAAAAGGTTCATTTCATTTTGTGGCAGCTCACAAAGTTGTGGCAGTTGATACTACGGCTGCAGGCGATACTTTTTGTGGAGCGATTTGTGTTGGACTTTCCGAAGGAAAAACAATTTTAGAGTCGGTAATACTTGCTGTAAAAGCCTCAGCAATCACTGTCACACGTATGGGGGCCCAATCGTCACTGCCCAACAGGTCAGAATTAGCTCTAATCGAATAACAATATTAATCATTTGAAAATGAAACAATTATTATTGTATAACTTATTTAAATCCAGTCTGATAAATCTCGTTTTAGGATTTTTATTGGTATTGGCAGTTTCTGGTTTACATGCACAGTCAACTGATATAGTGACTGTTAGAGGAACTGTTTCAGATGCTTCAAACAACCAAACGCTTCCTGGTGTGAGTGTATTTGAAAAGGGTACTACCGTTGGAACTGTAACTGATATTGATGGTAAATTCAGCATCAACATTACTAAAGGAACGTCTTTGGTATTTTCATTTATAGGTTATGAAAATTCAGAGATTTTGGTAATGAATAGTCAACAAATTCAAATTAGCCTGAAGTTATCAATTGCTTCTCTTGAAGAAGTCGTGGTAATTGGTTACGGTAGCACAACAAAAAAAGAAGTAACAGGCTCAATATCTACTTTAAAAACTGAAGATTTTAACAAAGGAACATTTAGTAACCCGATGGGATTGCTACAAGGAAAAGTGGCCGGATTAGCAGTTGTTAAACCAAATGGTTCTGACCCATTAGCAGGATATAGCATTATCCTGCGTGGTACAAACACGCTAACTTCCGGACAAGGTCCATTAGTAATTATCGATGGTGTGGTTGGTGCCGACCTGCGAAGCGTAAGTCCTGATGAAGTTGAATCAATCGATGTTCTCAAGGATGGGGCCGCCGCCGCAATCTATGGTACTCGCGGATCGAATGGCGTTATCATACTCACCACAAAAAGAGCAAAAAAAGGTAAAGCATCGGTCGAATATTTGGGTCAGCTTATAGTACAGGCTAACCCACGCAGTGTGCAAAACCTTACAGCTGAAGAATTTAAACAAGCTATCGAACAATACGCACCAGATAAAATTGGAACTTTATATGGTTCAAAAACCGATTGGTTAAAAGAAATAACACGTAGTCTACCATTCAGTCAGCGCCATAATCTTGCTTTTAGTGGTGGTGTGGATAATTTCTCGCACCGCACAACCATCCTCATTGACAAAATGAATGGCTTACTAAAAGACAATGAATCAAATAATTATATGCTACGATCCAATATTTTGCAAAAAATGTTTGATGATAAATTAACAATTGATTACAACCTGAGTTATAGTTCACGCACATATAAACCGGCAAATTACGACTTGTTCTACCAGTCGTTTATTAGGAATCCGACAAGCGCAGTTTATGACCCAGGGAATGCTTATACTGGCGGTTATACCCAACTCGACGGAATCGATTACTACAATCCGGTTGCGATGCTCAATGAAAGATTGCGCGAAGGAAAGACAACAAATGCCGGAGGAAATGTCAGAGCTTCGCTGGATCTTTTCAAAAATTTGAGATGGATAAATTTCCTCTCAATTGAGCAATCAGAATGGGAAGACCTTTCATATAAAACTAAGTATTATCCAAGTATGTTGGGCAAAGGTGGCGAAGCGGAAATAAGTAATGGTCACAGCCGCGATTTACAATATGAAAGTACCGGTAATTATACTAAATCAAGCGGTAATCATAATTTTCAAGCTTTGGGAGGTTATTCTTTCCAACAGATCGATTTGAATACATCATACATGGTTAACTCCGGCTTCGATTCTGATTTATATGGCCCACATAATATAGGTGCAGGCTCAGCTTTAGGAGAAGGAAAAGCTGATATGGGCTCATACAAAGAAACTAGCCGACTAATTTCCTTTTTTGGACGTATAATGTATAATTATGATGAAAAATATCTGTTTGCAGCATCCTTGCGCCGAGAGGGCTCCTCTAAATTTGGGAAAAACAACAAATGGGGGTGGTTTCCTTCGGCAAGTCTTGGCTGGAGAATCAAAAAAGAAGCCTTTATGGAGTCAGTAAAATGGGTAAATGATCTGAAATTACGTGTGGGTTACGGTGTTACCGGAAATCAAAATTTTGGTAATTACAAATCATTGATCATGATGGGAACAGCCGGAAAATTTTTCTATAACGGACAGTGGATCAATACTTATGAACCCACTTCAAACCCAAATCCAGATTTACGATGGGAAAAGAAACAGGAATTGAATGCCGGTATTGACTATTCCATTTTTAATAATCGTTTCAGTGGCGCTTTAGAATATTACTATCGCGCAAGTACCGACTTACTCTATACCTATAACGTGCCCTATCCACCTTATATTTATCCTGAATTATTTACCAATGTGGGTACAATTCGCAACCAGGGTGTTGAACTCACATTGAATGCTGTTATAGTAAATAGCGCTGATTTAAAATGGAATATGACATTTACAGCCAGTAAAAACAGCAATAAATTATTGAAATTTTCGAATGACGAATTCACCAGTAAATACATTTCAACAGGATGGTTGGGTGGTGCTTTCCCACTTTATGCAATGCGTGTTGAAGAAGGCAAAGCGCTCGGAACATTTTATGGACCTGTTTGGCTTGGTCTCGATGAAAACGGTTATGATAAATTTAAAAATGCAAACCCAATCGGGAAAGTGAATCCTGAAGATTGGGAACCCATCGGCAATGCAAATCCATTTTGTATGCTTGGTTTTAGTAATACACTCAACTACAAACAGTGGGATATGAATTTCTCAATTCGCGCCAATATCGGAGGTAAAGTATTGAATATGTATCGTTTATATTACGAAAATTGGAAAAGTATTGGTCGTAATATCGTTCATACACAACTCGAAACACCTGAATTTGTGGGCAACGGACAGTATTCATCAAAATATGTTGAAAATGCAACTTTCGTAAAACTTGATAATATCTCGATTGGTTACAATTTTCCTGTCAAAATAAAATATATAAGCAAATTAAAGGCTGTGCTTACTGCGCAGGATGTCTTCACAATAACAGGTTACAAAGGTCTCGATCCGGAAGTAAATTTGAGCGGACTTGAGCCTGGAATCGAATACCTATATTATTATCCACGCACAACGATGATTACCTTGGGCGTAAATGTTACCTTTTAGTCAAAACACAGCTAGGTTATGAAAAAGATAATTACAGTCATATATAGTACCTGCTTAACGATTGCTATAGTGCTATCATCATGTACAAAACTCGATGAAAAGGTTTATTCAGATATTCCGCTCGATGAGTTTTTCAGAACAGAACAAGACGTACTGATGAACGCCGGTCGTGCATATACCAAACTTCAGCGTTATCCCGAAGAATTTAGTCTTTGGACCTTAACTCAGATTGCTTCCGACGAAATGGTTGCTCCTGGCCGTGATGATGGTTGGGTATGGGACAATGGTCGCTGGGATGAAATTCACACACACCAACTCGATCCGAATAATAAAATATTAACACTCGCATGGAATTCTGTTTTTGAAGGAATAAGTGCTTGTAATGAAGTTATTTACGAAACAGAACAAACCGAAATTACCTTCCCTGAAAAGGAAAGAATCGTAGCCGAGATCAAAATTCTTAGGGCTTTTTTCTATTATTGGGGGATCGACAACTGGGGTAATATTCCGTTTTCGATCGATTTTACCGACAAAAAGCTATCTGAGCAAAAAAACCGTCAGTTTATCTTCGATTATATTGTACAAGATATTCTTGACAACGTTGATAAACTACAAACCAATCCGGAACCATCCTATTATGGACGTGTTACTCAAGGAATGGCCTATACTTTGCTGGCAAAAATGTACTTAAATGCTCAGGAATGGATTGGTGAAAATAAATTTCAAGAAGCCATTGATGCTTGTGATAAAGTAATCGCAATAAATGGATATAGTATTGAAAGTGATTACTTTACAAATTTTAAAGTAAATAACGAAAACTCGATTGAAAATATTTTTGTAATTCCAATGCATTCGGTTTATACTAAGGATCGTTTTTATTGGTACACACTAACCCTAAATGATGCCAGTCGTGCGACATTTAATTTTAAAGGTCAGATGTGGGATGAATTTGTGCTCGAACCCGGGTTTTTGGAAAAGTTTTCAGACAGCGATTTACGCAAAAAATCTTTCCTTTTCGGACAGCAAAAAGACATGGATGGAAATGATATTGTAATTGATGGTGAGCCATTTATTTATACACCAACGATTGACAATTATATGTCGCGTAAGAAGTGGGAAGGTGCTCGATGTGCCAAATATGAATACCAAAATGAGTTAGAATATTATACCACTGATATGGAAAACGATTTTGTGCTCTTTCGCTACGCTGATGTGCTTTATACAAAATTGGAGGCCTTGTGGCGATTAGGTAGAGGAGCTGAGATGCTGGCAGATGCCGATTTACAAAAAATAAGAATCCGCGCTGGTCTTGAACCACTGCAACTTTCTGATTTAACGAATACAGAATTTTTGAATGAATTGGGCCGTGAATTCGCCTGGGAAGGTCATCGCCGTCAGGATCAAATTCGCTTTGGCGTTTGGGGAAATAGCTGGTGGAACAAACCTGCATCCGGCCCTAATGCAAAACTTTTCCCAATTCCCCAGTCCATTTTAAATACAAATTCAAATCTTATACAAAATCCATAATTGCATGAGAATAGGTGTTAATATATTGATAATCATTATTTTTACTTCAATTCCAATTTTTGCTCAACAGAAAGTTGAAGTCGTTTCGTCAAAAAACACGATTGAAATGAGCGTGTTGCATGATAAAATTGCAGCAGCATGGATTGGGCAGATGATTGGCAATATGTATGGTTTACCACACGAAAACAAATATGTGACTGCACCTGGTCTCGAAAAATGGCCTTATGGCTACAGCAAAAGTTTAGACAAACTAAAGAAATATGAAGGTGCCTTTTCGGATGACGACACCGATGTGGAGTATATGTACCTCCTTCAAATGGAGAAATTTGGATCAGAACCTACCTATTCCCAGTTACGTGATGCATGGATGAATCATATCCGTGATCGTGTTTGGTTGGCTAACCGTGCTGCATTAGGATTGATGCATTTTGGGTTTACGCCTCCTTTTACAGGTCAGAAAAATTTGAATCCCCATTGGTATCAGATTGATCCACAATTAATTAATGAAATATGGGCAGTTACTGCACCCGGTATGGTAAATTATGCCGCTGTTAAATCGGAATGGGCTGCCCGTATCACAAGCGATGATTGGGGTGTCGAGCCAACCATTTTTTATGGTGCTATGTATTCTGCAGCATTTTTCGAAAGCGATTTCAATAAGTTGATTGAGATTGGATTGAAAGCATTACCTGAAAATGGTAGGTTTACCAATACAGTTAAAGAAATGATAGCCTTACACAAAAAACATCCTACTAAATGGCAGGATTCATGGAATGAAATGGCACAGAAATATTATGTGAACGAACCCGAAATGACTAAAACCATCTGGAACGCAAATTTGAATGGTGCTTGTGCTGTTTTGGCTATGTTGTATGGTGAAGGCAATTTTCAACGCACGCTTGATTTGTCTTGTGCGATGGGTTTTGATGCTGATAATCAAGCAGCTACTGTTGGAGGTCTGATGGGTGTCATTTATGGAATGAAAGGATTACCAGAAAATCTTTACCTGCCTATTGAAGGCTGGAAATTACCCTTTAACGATAAATACATCAATATCACACGCTACGATTTACCTGATTCAAAAATTTCAGATATTATTAATAAAACACTCACTGCAAGCATCGACTTAATTAAGTTGAAAGGTGGTTCAGTTTACGGTAGAAAGGGTAAAGAAGTTGTGACAATTAATACAAAGGCAACCTTCGATGCCCCTCTTGAATTTTACATTGGCCCAAAACCAATTTTGGAAGTTGGTAAAGAAATAGATTTTGCCTTTTATACACTTACCAATCAACAATATAAATGGTCGTTGCAAAGTGGTGAATTACCTGAAGGAATTCGTTTTGAAAATGGAAAAATAGTTGGAAAACCTACAATATCAGGTTATTACAATATTACACTTGGTATTAGTGATGAAAATCAAAACCTCACAAAATCTTTCGATTTAGTGGTTCGAAATAAAAATATTGCTTCTAGTGCAGATACCATTTATGCGAATGTCAGGCAACTTAACAGTGCAGTACTGGATTCTTGCTGGTACACTTTTGGCAAACCAATATATGCAGCAAACGTTAATGTGATTAACGATGGAATAACACATGGCGAAGGTCAGGTTTTTTATAGTTTGGCTGCCAAAGCAAATATTCCGAAAGTGGATTATTATGGTTATGGATGGAAACAAGCTAAAAAAATCAGCATGATTGCATTTCAAAGTGCTTGTTTGGAAGAATTTGGAGGCTGGTTTACTTCACTTAATGTGCAGTATATCAATGATAAAGGAAAATGGGTTTCAGTTTCAAATTTGAAAATTAGTCCGGAATTGCCTGAAAGTGAAGATGTATTCATTCAACCTCAAAATGCAGAATATATTTTGAGTTTCGAATCGGTTTCAACAATTGGGATTCGCATAATAGGTGATGCTGCTGTTGCAAAACACTGGAACAAATATACCAAAAAAGTAAGCGGATTTACTTCAATTTCAGAGTTAAGTGTTTATGAATAAGATAGTTAATAATGAATAAACATAATATAAAATTGTTTTTTGTACTTCTGTTTAGTTTTATACTTTCGATTAATAGCAAAGCGCAATTCGAAAAGAAGCAAACAACTGTGCTCACAAAAACGCAATTGCAAAACAAAATCAAAGGTGGTTGGGCTGGCCAGACCATCGGGGTGGTTTACGGAGCACCGGTCGAATTTAAATATCAAGGTTCTATTATTCCTGATTATCAACCTATTCCGTGGCGAGAAGGCTATGTGAAATATTGGTGGGATAA
The DNA here is from genome assembly GCA_964627945.1 of uncultured Lentimicrobiaceae bacterium. GTDB lineage: Bacteria > Bacteroidota > Bacteroidia > Bacteroidales > F082 > CAJBPB01. The sequence goes on along the minus strand of CAZVKW010000036.1, from coordinate 13,502 downwards.
AAAACCGGGCTTATTCGATGATATTTATACCGATTTAAACTTTGTGGATGTTTTCGAAAAATATGGTTTTGATGTTTCCATGGAAACTATTGCAAACCATTGGGCATCAACTGAATACCATTTAGCGCATGCCAATCAGGCATCCAGATATAATATTCTGAACGGAATAATGCCACCACAATCAGGTAATTGGAAAAATAACCCGCATGCCGATGACCTGGATTTTCAGATAGAGGCCGATTTTATTGGTTTGATGGCTCCCGGAATGGTAAATTCCGCTTCAGAAATTGCCAATCGCGTTGGACATATCATGAACAGCGGCGATGGCTGGTATGGCGGGGTTTTTGTTTCGGCTTTATATTCGCTCGCCTTCACTACTGACAATGTTGAAGAAATTGTTGAACTATCGCTGAAAACTATTCCTGATGGCACAAAATTTCACGACTGTATTGCCGATGTCCTAAAATTTCACAAAGAATACCCAAACGATTGGCAGGCTTGCTGGTTTGAGATTCAAAAACGATGGAACAACGATGTGGGCTGCCCAAAAGGTTGCTTTTTATCCTTCAATATCGACGCTAAAATCAATTCAGCTTATGTGGCAATTGGATTGCTTTACGGTAAGGGCGATTTCACGAAATCAATCGATATTGCAACTCGCTGCGGTCAAGATGCTGATTGCAATCCGGCAACAGTTGGTGGTGTATTGGGTGTAATGCTAGGGTATGATCGTATACCTGCATTTTGGTTGCATCCATTGCAGGAAATTGAGTCTTTGGAATTTGAAGGAACTCCAATGTCATTAAATCGTGCTTATGAATTGAGTTTCAAACATGCTACTCAAACAATCCTGCTTTCGGGCGGTAAGATAAGTGAGGACAAATTTATAATTCCTTATCAAACACCTGTTGCTGTTGCATTTGAACAAAACTTCGAAAAAACCTATCCTATATTTCGTGATCGTTTCGATCGCTCATTTACCAATGAATTAACCTATGAATTTACCGGAAATGGGTATATTTTTTATGGAAATCTTGTGAAAAATTCAAAAATTGACAAAAACTATATAGATCGTGTTTCGAAACGGCTTGGCTCTGAAGTTTTCGGTTTAGCAGAACTAACCGATCCTTATGTGGCTGTATTAGAGGTATATATTGATGGAAAACTCGATGAAACCATAAAACTTCCAATGAAGAACACTTCAAGACGACTTGAACCTTCATGGAAATATCAACTTGACGAAGGCAAACATACTATTTACATAAAATGGTTGAATCAACATTCAGATTATGAAATCCGGATCAACGACATTATGATTTATTCTGAAAATGAGCCTATTAGCAATTTGCCAAAAAATTAATAAGATGGAAAAATCACGAACATTTCTTTTATTCTTTTTAATTGGCTTTCAGTTATTTATCACTGACAATATTTGTTTTGGCCAATCATTGCCAGAAAATTTTACCTTAAGTACAGATGTATTGAAAGATAAAATAAAAGGAGGTTGGGCCGGACAAACCATTGGATGCACATTTGGTGGACCGACAGAATTCAAGTTTAAAGGAACGATGATTCAGGAATACCAAAAAATGATCTGGTACGATGATTATATTAAAGATACATACATAATTGACCCAGGTTTGTATGATGATGTATACCTCGATTTTACATTTGTAGAAGTGCTCGAAAGAGTTGGATTGAATGCTCCAGCCGATTCTTTTGCCGTTTCTTTTGCCCGCGACGATTACAAGCTGTGGCATGCCAATCAGGCAGCACGATACAATATTTTAAACGGAATCATGCCCCCTGCTTCAGGTTACTGGAAGAACAATCCTCATGCCGATGATATCGATTTTCAGATTGAGGCTGATTTTGCTGGAATGATGTCGCCCGGAATGGTAAATACTGCTGCAGAAATATGTGATCGTACAGGACATATCATGAATTATGGCGATGGCTGGTATGGTGGCGTTTTTATGGCCGGGATGTATGCAACAGCCTTTATTTCAGATGATATCGACTATATTGTATCACAAGGTTTAAAACCAATTCCTGAACAAAGCAGGTTTTATGCGGCTATTCAAGATGTTATTGTGTGGCATAAACTATATCCAACCGACTGGAAGAAATGCTGGTTCGAGTTTGAAAAGAAGCACACTTCAGAGAAAGGTTGCCCGGAAGGCGTTTTTAATGCTTTCAATATTGATGCCAGTGTAAATGCGGCTTATGTAGTTATTGGCCTGCTTTATGGTGAAAAAGACTTCTTTAAAACCATGGATATTGCCACACG
>CAZVKW010000036.1:0-11112 GCA_964627945.1 uncultured Lentimicrobiaceae bacterium | reverse complement strand
CCTGAAATCTTGCGATTAGAACAATCATTTGAAGGTATTTACCCAACAAAAGAGCTTTTAATTCGTACTGATCATCTTGAAAACGATATTACGGTTGACTTCGAAGGAACCGGTATTGTGGTGTTAGGAAATGTGAAGAGTCAGTGTTCCATTTCAAAAAGCGATTTTGTAGCACAATTGGAAATATATATCGATGGCATAAAAACTGACGAATTTCCAATGCCTTACGATTATATTGTTCGGAAATATGATATTTACCATAATTACGATCTTTCAAAAGGCAAACATCATCTGGAAGTTAAATGGGTGAACAAAAACCCTGAATTCAGGATGTACTTTCGCTCATATGTGGTGTATAACAATGAACCACCAAAATCATCCGTTCATCAAGAAATTAAGTAGACATAATGCACAGTAAATCAAAAGGATATAATATTTTGTTTTTCGCTTTGATAGGCGTTTTTGCTTCAGGATTTGTTTCCTGTAAGAAAGATTTGCCACAGGTAGAAGAGCCAAAGCCTTTTGTACGCTTACTTAAAAATCAACAGTTTAAAAGTAATTTACTGCATCGCGATATTGATTATGCAGTTATGTTGCCTGTCGAATATGAGGATACAACAAAATCATTCCCCGTTGTTTACCTTTTGCATGGCTGGGGAGATGACGAAACTGCATGGTACATCGATGGTTTGATTCAATATTATGTTGATCAAAATGCGGAAACTACGGTTCCGATGATTTATGTGATGCCAAGTTGTTTCAATTCATATTATATGAACAAGCATAATGGACAATATCCATTAATGGATATGTTTGTAAATGAATTAGTTCCATTGGTTGATTCACTTTTCAGAACCAAAAACGATCCAACACAGCGTTCTGTAATGGGCTATTCGATGGGTGGTTTTGGTGCAATGATTTTACCAGTTAAAAATCCTGAAGTTTTTAAAACCGGAGTTTCATTAAGCATGTCGTTTCGCACCAATGAACAGTACATCAACGAAACACAAAGCGTTTTTGATTACCAATGGGCACCCATATTTGGTGGCTCAGGAATAAGTGGAGAAGCCCGTTTCACAGAATATTTTAAACAAAATAGCCCGTTTCAATTCCTTCAAAATACTGAAGATCAATCTATGATGGGGCTAAATCTCTTTTTCGATTGTGGTGATGATGAAGAAAGTCTATCGGAAACTAATAACGAACTCCATGCTTTGCTTCGAAATCGTGGTATCCCTCACGAATACAGGATGAGATCAGGGTACCATAATTGGGATTATTGGAAAAAATCCTTGCCCGAAGCCCTGAAATATATCACTTATGCTGTTCAAAAAACTCCATATCCTACACAAAGTGAACCTGTTAACTATGGAGAAGAAATTCAGACTGATAAAATATTGGAAATCCAGCTCGAGAATAATTCTCAAATTTATCGGGTTGTATTGCCTGCCAATTACGCAAATGAAACTGTGGATTATCCTGTTATATTGACGTTTCACGAAAGCGAGTTAAATGTGCCACCGGTTCCATCCAACAAACTCTTAAGTTTGTTAAATAATCAAATTCTGGAAACAAAATTACCTCCTTCAATTTTGGTCGAAGTGCCAGTTTCAGGAAGTGGAATTACGCTTGAAACAGCACAAAATATTATCGATGAATTAGATGCAAATTATCGAACAAGCAATAATCGCAATCAATGGCTGATGATTGGTAACAGAAGTGGCGGCAAAATAGCCTACGATTTAATTCCTCATCTTTCCGAAAAAATTCACGCTTGTTTGTTGTTTGATGCCCAACTAGCTGATAATCCAACAGCAGATACTGGAAATTTGGTTTATTACCTCGATATTTGCGATGAAGGACAAAATTATATTTCAAATAATGCACTTTATCTGGATTGCCGAAAAAATTCAATTCCTCATGAATACCGTGTGCGTCAGGGATTGGAAACGTATGCCGATTTTTTAAATGGCTTGTTTGAGGCCATAAGTTTCATGAATAAAAACCTAAAAGTATAAGATGAAGAAGTATTGTATTTCTTTCCTTCTATTTTTGCTTCTTGCGGGCAATACAATCGTTTTTGGTCAACTTCAAACAATGGAAAGTCTTGCTATGCAAAGCAAGATTTTAAAGCAGGAAGTGCGTTTTTCCATTTGCTTACCCGAAAATTATTATATTGACAATCAACGCTTTCCGGTTGTTTACCTATTACATGGATTAGGCGATGACGAAACGTCGTGGCTCGAATATGGTCGTATCGAACAAATTTCTTCGCAATTGACCGGTGAAAATCAAATTGTTCCGATGATTTATGTGATGCCACAGGGTTTTAGATGCTATTATTCAAACAGTTACGATTCGAATTTCATGTATCGGGATATGTTCGTAAATGAATTTGTACCCTATATTGATAGCATGTTTCGAACCAGAGCAGAACGAAGCCAGCGAGCGATGATTGGTTATTCGATGGGCGGGTTTGGGGCCATGATGTTAGCCTTAAAAAAACCTGAAATGTTTGGTATTTCGGTTCCATTGAGTATGTCGGTGCGAACAGATGATCAATACAAAACTGAGGAGGCTTCTGGTTGGGATCAGCAATGGGGCAAAATATTTGGAGGAATTGGTAAATCAGGAAACGATAGGATTACCGATTTCTACAAACAAAATTCACCGTTTTATGTGTTGCCCGAATACTCAAATCAAAAAGTTCCATTGATTTATATGGTGAATGGCGACAAAGAAGAAACCCTTGCAAAAAGCAATGAAGAATTGAACATTTTGATGTGTAAATTACAAATCGAGCACGAATACCGCATAAATGAAGGTGGTCATAGTTTCAAGTTTTGGAATGCAAATATGCCAAATGCACTCAGGTTTGTGAGTGATGCTTTCGAGAATAAAACGTATCGTGGCGATTTTGTGCAATATATTGACCCAATGCCATTTAACGAGGATCAAATGAAAGAAGTTTCTGTTAATGGCAATTTAATTACAGTTTTCTTACCTATGAGTTATCATCAGTCAAGCCGAAATTATCCGGTGATTTATTTTGAGGGTGATGAATTTGAAATTCATGCAATATGTGAGGTGACAAATAACTTGATAAAACAAAATATTATACCTGAAATGATTTTGGTTTTCACTCAGCCACTTAAATTATTTGCTCTTCGCAATACAATTTATGAGGTAGAAAAACAATTCCGAATCAGAAAAGGATTTAGATTTAAAGCTCTACTAAATTTTGACTCAGGCTTCGATCTAACCGCATTTGAAAAGGAAGAGTTTAGGGTTTATATTTCGTCGACTTCGAGGTTTCCAGATGCAAAACAAATATATTATCGTCAAAAGTTTATAAAGGATAATTTTGAACGTACAGCCATATTTTTGGATGTTTTTCCTTCGTGCGGTGAGGTTGAGGCCTACGGAAATATGCATATTTTATTGAAAGAGAAAGAAATAAAACACGAATATCGGGTACGGGGTGGAAGTAGTGACTATTATAATTGGTTTTTATCAGGGTTACCCGAAATTTTAAAATTTACAGCAGAAAGTTTTCATAAATAGTACTCATTATTAACTAAAACCAAGTATTATGTTTATTGTAGGAAGTTACACATTGGCCGTTGCACTTTGTATCGTTACCATGCTATGTTGGGGATCGTGGGGTAACACCCAAAAATTGGCAGCAAAAACATGGCGTTATGAGCTGTTCTATTGGGATTATGTGATAGGAATCGTGCTTTTTTCAACTTTGATGGCATTCACACTTGGCAGCATGGGTGATAAAGGGCGCAGTTTCATCCCTGATTTAATGCAAATCAGTGGTGCAAATTTTGGAAGTGCTTTTTTAGGAGGCATCATCTTCAATGCATCTAACATATTGTTATCGGCTGCTATTTCCATTTCCGGAATGGCGGTGGCTTTTCCTGTTGGTGTTGGATTAGCGCTTGTACTGGGAGTTTTTATTAATTATTTTGGTGCTCCAGCAGGCGATCCTGTCACACTTTTTACCGGAGTAGGTTTAATTACAGCAGCCTTAATTTTTAACGGAATTGCTGCCGGTAAAATGAACAAAGGTGAAAAAGGAGCATCGGCAAACAAAGGAATCTGGATTTCGGTAGTAGCTGGTATTTTAATGTCCGTTTTTTATCGTTTTGTCGCAGCGGCAGTTGATTTAAACAATTTTGAAAATCCCACACCGGGAATGGCAACTCCATACACAGCCGTATTTATATTTTCACTGGGTATGTTAGCCAGTAACTTTATTTTCAACACTTTACTAATGAAGAAACCATTCGTTGGTGCGCCTGTTTCTTATTCTGATTATTTCAAAGGTGGTCTATCAACACATGCCGTCGGTGTTTTTGGTGGATTAATCTGGGGCTTGGGAACTTCATTGAGTTACATTGCCTCCGGTTCGGCAGGAGCAGCCATTTCTTATGCGCTTGGGCAGGGAGCAACAATGGTTGCGGCACTTTGGGGGGTATTTATCTGGAAGGAATTCAAGGGTGCTGACAAAACTGTAAACCTCTTTCTTGTTTTGATGTTTCTGCTCTTTACATCCGGTTTAGGATTCATTATCGTTGCAGGGAATAATTAATAGCAAACATTAAAACTTTCAATGTTTTATTAGATTCATTTTTAAATATTTCACTTTTAACTAACACATTCATTAACAATTAAATTTTTTACAAAATGAAAAAATCAATTTATCTATTTCTGTTTGTTGCTCTCGCAACTGTTGCAATTACATCTTGCAAAGATGATACAACTGATCCACCAGTAGTTGTAGTAGCTTCGCCTATTAAAGAAATGGGTGTAGTGTATACCGACGGCACCGAATTGTACAAATTCACCTACAATGCCACTACCAAAAACATCGACAAAATTGAAGATTTTTGGAATGATGAACTCGACAAAACCATTACCTATGATTATTCTGTTGCCGGAAAATTAACTATTACCTCTGGTGATTCACCAACAGAATACGAACTAAATGCAGCTGGCTATATTTCGAAAGAAGTGTGGAGTGCCGACGAATGGGCTGCATATGAATATAATGCAGATGGTTATCTGACTAAGATTATTGAACATTGGGGTGGAGAGGACCATTTGAAAATGGAAGCTGTAATTACGAATGGCAATGTAATGAAACACACTACCTATGATGATGATGGAGTAACTATTAAAAAAATTAAAGAGTTTACCTACACAACAGGCGACAACGTAAACGACATTCATCAGACAAGCATGATTGACAGTAACACCAAACCTATTGGTAATGTGTTTGGAAAACCTAGCAAGAAACTGGTTGATTATCTTGAATATTGGGATCCCCGTGAAACCCCGATTGCAAAAGGAACAACCACAATCACTTATGAATTTGATACTAAAAACCGTCCATCAAAAATCACCAGAGCTGGTGCTGATTGGCAGGAAATTTATACTTATTCTTACTACGAATAGATTTCTGACGTAGTCTGCTTATTGGATTAGTGAATAATTGTAAAAGAAAGGCTAATCGTTCGACACGAACGATTGCCTTTCTTTTTTTTAAGGATTATCGTAATCAGAATTATGTTCTAAGTTAATGATATCCAAAGACTGTGATTGTTTGAATCACATCATCAAACCTTCATCACAATCAGAAGTGAACAGTAAGCGCACCGGTTAAAATAGAAGCAATCGTTAAAACAAGGACAGATCCAATCGCCCATTTTAGCGTAAAGCGTTGATGGGCTTCAAAAGTAACTCCGGTAAGTTCAACCAATAAATAAGTTGATGCAACCAAAGGACTCAATAAATGAACAGATTGTCCGAACAAAGAGGCACGACCAATTTCAGCAACAGATACTCCGAAATGTGTTCCTGTGATTGCAGTTAGAGGAACAATTCCATAGTAATAAGCATCATTGCTGATAAAATAAGTAAATGGCATTGAGGTAATTGCAGTGATGACAGGCATATTTGGCCCCATTGAATCAGGAATAATATGAATAAAACTCTGTGCCATAGCATCAATCATTTTTGTTCCTTGTAGTATTCCTGTAAAAATACCTGCAGCAAAAACAATAAAACCTACTGATAAAGCACTGCTTGCATGTGCGGCTAATTTTGCACGCTGCGTCTCAACCTTTGGAAAATTTATCACCAGTGCAAGCGCGAGTGCGATCATAAATGAAATAACAACTGGGATCAATTCCAAAACCAGTGATGTCATTAATAATAATGTAAGTAGAAGATTGATTGTCAACAAAACAGAATTGTATTCGACTTTCGCAACCGGTTCCTCTATATGAATGATTCCTAATCTTTTGCGTTCCTTTTTACCGAAATAATAAGCCACAAAGATTATCCATAAAATTGCAGCAAGCATACTTGGAATTATCGGCACGAAAAGCTCTGATGTTTCTAAATTCAACGCACTGAGCACACGTGCATTTGGTCCGGTCCAAGGCAAAAAATGCATGATCCCGACGCAAAGCATGATAAGGCAGGAAAGAATTAAAGGGTTAATTCCGAGACGTTTATAAACCGGAAGCATAGCGCCAACAATGATCATATATGTTGCTGCTCCATCGCCATCCAAAGCAACGATAAGCGTTATGAAACAAGTGCCCATGATTACTTTTAAAGGATCTCCCTTGGCAATCTGAAGCAACTTTGCAATTAATGGTTCGAAAAGACCAACTTCGAACATAATGCCGAAATACATGATTCCAAACATGAGTAAAACACTTGTCGGGGCAATGCTTTTTAATCCATCAGCCATCATTGGGCCAATTTCTTTACCTGCTCCGGCAATTAATCCAAACAGAATTGGGATCAAGGTTAAGGCCACCTGCGGAGATAGCCGTTTTGTCATTATGAGGGTGATAAATGTAAAAACCATTCCAAAACCCAAAAGTGCCAGCATCGATTCGCTCATTCAACAAACGTATTAAGATGAAATTCTTCTATTTTTCATTATTATCAACTTCCCAAATTGTATCAATCAAGGTTCCGTCAACCCATTTTACCACTGCAACAGGTTTATTGGTGAACCTTGGCTTTTCAGGAACACCGCAAATTGCGTCAGCTTCTTCTTTCAATGCCTGAATAGTTTTTATTGGTAAACTGCTGTTTTTCAGCTGCTCAATCAAATCAGTGCGCAAAGGATTAATCGCAATTCCTCTTTCTGTAACAATCACATCAATTAGCTCGCCCGGTCCACAGATGGTGGTAACTTCATCGCGAATCACCGGAATTCTATCCCGGAAAAGTGGTATGGGAAGAATCGTGCATTTTGCAAACAAACAATTTTGCCAGCCTCCAATACCATGCAATAATATTCCATCAGAATGCGTAACAACATTGGCATTGAAATTCAGATCAATTTCAGTGGCCCCTAAAACAACCACATCGAGCATAGAAGCGAAATTGCCTTTTCCGTGGTAATTATAACTGGTAAAGGGACTTGTATTCACATGGCCTTCGTTTTCACGCATCGACCGCACACCTTCCAAATCAAAAGTCTGACCATCAAGGATGTAATCGAGTAATCCATCTTCGAGCATTTTTACGAGATATTTATTGCTTCCTCCCCTTGCAAAACGTGCTTTCATGCCTCGTTTGCGTAGAATTTCCGCAAAATAAACACCAATTGAAAGTGCTGTTCCTCCGGCACCGGCCTGAAATGAAAATCCGTCATGGATGATACCTGCTTCGTCGCAAAACTGTGTCGTCAATTCGGCTAGTAACAAACGATCCGGACTTTTCGTGATTTCAGTTGTTCCGGAAACAATTTTCTCCGGAATACCAATCTGATCAACAAGCACCACAAAATCGACATTGTTACCCTGAATTTGCCATGGCACACATGGAAACGGAACAATATTGTCAGTGGCAACAATCACTTTCGTGGCATATTGCGAATCGGCCAGGGCAAAACCAAGCAAGCCGCAGGCAGCAGGTCCCCTATCGCCGGTGGCATTACCAAATGGATCGGCAGTTGGCGCAGCAATAACCGCGATATCGATTATAACTTCGCCATCCTGAATGGCCTGGTGCCGTCCGCCATGCGAACGTAAAACACCCATTCCTTTCATTTTCCCTTCGGAAGCAAAGCGCCCTAAAGAACCGTTCATACTGCCTTCGATATGGTGTATAGTACCATCTTCGAGGTATTTGATAAGCAATTGGTGGCACTCAAATGAAGCTGATGGAAACCACACAAGATCTTTAAAACCAAGTGAATGAGCGATATCAAATATTTGCACAGCCAATAAATCGCCATTTCTGAAATGATGGTGGGTAGATATAACTGCCCCATCGCGAAGCCCTGATTTTAAAAGAGCTTCTTTGAGGCTTGGAACGATTTTATTGCCATCAGCGGGAAAATCGATACAAGATACTATTGGCGGACCATATTTGTTTCCTGAAGGCAAATGCTTTCCAACGCCTTTGTACGGGATTTGTGTTTTGCCATTTACCTCAACAGGCACTACCCGACCTAAAATATTTTTTTCAAACTTAGCTGACATTTTCTTCTTCCTCCCAGTTTGGCTTCAATTTTCCTGATTTAATGGCCGTTTCAAGTGTTTTTCGTGCCCTTTTAACTACAGGAGCATCAATCATTTTTGTACCAAGTGCAACAACACCCAAACCTCTTTTGGCAGCTTCATGAAAGGCAGTTACAATTTCTTTTGCTTTCTCAATCTCTTCCGGATCGGGTGCAAAAAAATCGTGCACCACTTTTATTTGTCGGGGATGGATACATCCCATACCTTCGAAGCCGAGCGATTTTGATTGTATTACATTGTATTTCAATGCGTCCATATCACTCACATCACTAAAAACAGAATCAATCGCTTGAATTCCGGCGGCCCGGCTGGCATTCACTACCTGAGACCGTGCGAACAAAGATTCTGTTCCTTCAGCAGTACGTTTGGTTCCGATATCGGCCGTATAATCTTCCAAACCAATGGCAAGAGCCACAATATTTGGAGCAGATGTAGCAATTTCAAAGGCTTTAATTACGCCCAGGGCACTTTCGATAATTGGCATCAGCCAAATCGGTGAACTGATATTGTGCTTTGTTTTAAGGTCTTCAATCCGCTCGTTTATCTGATGGATTTGCGTTGCACTTTCACATTTGGGAATAAGAATGAGATTTACATGATGTGGCACAATAAAATTGAGGTCATCCAATCCATTTTGTGATTGATTGATTCGGACCATCCGCTCGGCGCCGTAAAAATCGAGGTTGCGTAAAGCGTTTCTGACAATGAATCTGGCTTCGTATTTTTTATCAGTGGCAACGGAATCTTCCAGATCGAGGATGATGCCATCGGGATGGTGAATGCCTGCGTTAATCATGAGCGATGGTGAATTTCCAGGCAAATAGAGGCGGGAAATACGGCTTTTATCGAAGGATGTCTGGTAATCGTTATGCGGAAGAAATGGTAACAAAAATTCGATATCGGTATTTATAAGTTTGCGAATAGCCGCTTCTAATCTGGCAGCCATCACCAAAGGCAATGCACCTGAATCTTCAATAGAGAGAATCGCATTTTCAATCTTATAAAAGCTCATTATTTCGAGAGCCAATTCCTTCATCTGATTTCCGTAAAGCACTTTGACCTTACTCTCGATATGCAGATCAATACCACCCCTATCGGTAAGTTCTAAGCTGATTGAGCAATCCGACCTGATTGTTTTTCCTCTGTTTCCTGTTGTTATTATTTCACCCATCGAAAATCAATTATTGTAAATTTCTCACAAACAAACAATTAAATTTTAAAAAGCTGTGCCGGTTTCATTCTACCTGCAAATCATTTTTTTTGACATGATTTATTAGGTAAAAATAACCAATATGTTTGGATATTAATCGAATAAAGCACGATTATGAAGTATTTCGACCCATTGAACGAGGATATATTATTGGATATTTTGTTTTGATACGAAATGAATAAGGTGGTTTCGTATAACAAGGATTATCAATACGAATAATCAATCGGACAAATTGAAATCATTGATACGGAAATAAATGAGATCAAATGATGGAAACCCACCTAAGCACTCAAAAACCGACGGTTCAACACCCAAACGCTATGATGCTCAGTCAAATGACGAAGCGAAGAGAGTTGCATAGCGAACTATTACAATTATTTTTATGGCAAGATACATTGTCTGATTCAAAGAATGCCCATGGCATAGCAAGAAATTATACCAATTACCCAAATCGAAAGCGCTAATATTATTAAGTTTGTGAAAAAAAATATTAGTGGTGTCGCTGCAAGCGCACAAACAAATGATTTAATCCTGAATTTTACCAATTAATAAAATAAGAAAATGGAATTGGATATCAGATGGCAACAGCGTTTTTCCAACTATATAAAAGCCCTTGATAAACTGAAGCAATCGGTTGAATACATTCATCAAAATATGAATAATGATAATGAAGCGCCTGATGACAGCAATTTTGATCTTGTTCTGGATGAGATGATCAAAGAAGGTTTAATTCAAAGGTTTGAATATACCCATGAACTGGCCTGTAATGTAATGAAAGATTACGCTGAATATCAGGGAAATACAGATGTTGGTGGAAGTCGGGATGCTACCCGTGAAGCATTTCAATTGATGCTTATTTCAAATGGAGAGATATGGATGGATATGATCAGCAGCAGAAACAAAACATCACACACCTACAATGAAGAAACGGCGAATGAAATCTATATGAAAATACTGAATGAGTATTACCCCGCCTTTACTGAATTTAGGAAAATTATGGAAGATAAAAGATCCAGTAAACAACAAAATATTTATAATACATGACAAATACAGGTTTAAAGAATAAGGATATTACCATGATAAATACTGTTTTTGCCTTACATACCGAAATAGAAAAAGCGATCTTGTATGGTTCAAGAGCAAAAGGTAATTACAAACCAGCTTCAGATATTGATATAACACTGATCGGTGAAAAATTAACTTTAACGATTCAGCAAAAAATTGAAAACGATTTGGATGATTTATTACTGCCCTATAAAATTGACTTATCGCTTTATCATCAGATATCGAATAAAGAACTTATTGAGCATATCAAAAGAGTAGGCAAAGATTTTTACATCA
>CAZVKW010000035.1:5881-26016 GCA_964627945.1 uncultured Lentimicrobiaceae bacterium | reverse complement strand
ACTGACAGATTGTGTGGTGTAAAAGTTGCCCAGATTATCCACATCGATGCTGGCAATCAGAGTTCCTGTTCCGCCCGGACCTGTATACAAATTTACCGTTCCATTGGCAGCGATACTCTGAAAATCGGAACCGTAAACGCTTCCGGCAATATTAAACCAGCCTTCACCTTCTCCACCACTTTTATGGCAACTCATGCAGTTTTGCCCCGTATTATGACTACGCGAAGAATTGTTGCTGCTGATACTGGTTTCATTTTCCTCTTCTTTTTCGCAGGAAACGATCAGGATGAACAGAAAACTGATAATCGACAATCGGATGAGCACTGATTTCATAGGTTTTGGTTTTAGGTTAATTGTATTCCGGATTACCCGGAAACTCTTTCTAAACGTCCTTATGCTTCTAAAAAGTATGGTTTTGATGCGTTTTTTTTAAAGGCGGACTTTGATAATGGAATTTTGCTTAGTTTTAACGGTTAAAATAATTTTCTATGTCAATACAGAAACCCCGTCTTAGCTTCTGGCAAATCTGGAATATGAGCTTTGGTTTCATGGGTATTCAGATGGGATTTGCCCTTCAGAACGCCAATGCAAGCCGCATTTTACAAACTTTTGGCGCCGATGTGGAACATCTTTCCTGGTTCTGGCTGGTTGCCCCAATCACAGGGATGATCGTTCAACCCATCATCGGGCATTATAGCGACCGTACCTGGAATCGTTTCGGGAGGCGACGTCCCTATTTCCTTTTCGGGGCTTTTATGACAGCTATTGGATTGATTCTGATGCCCAATTCTCCAATGTTTGCTGCCTATTTACCCGCTTTGTGGGTTGGAGCCGGAATGCTGATGGTGATGGATGCCTCGGTAAACATCGCAATGGAGCCATTCAGGGCGCTGGTAGCCGACAAATTGCCAACAGATCAGCGGACACTGGGTTTTTCGGTTCAGACACTTTTAATCGGTATCGGAGCAGTAGTGGGATCATGGCTTCCTTATGTGATGACCAACTGGTTCGGATTCAATGAAGTGGCTCAGGAAGGTGAAGTACCATTCAGTCTGATTCTTTCATTCTTTGTCGGAGCTGCTGTTTTGGTTGGAAGCATCCTTTGGACGGTGATTACAACAAAAGAATACAGTCCGGAAGAGCAGGCTAAGTTTGACGATCACAAAGAAGAAGAAGCCACAGAAGGAAGTATTCTGGATATTTTCAAAGATTTTGCCAATATGCCTGCTACCATGCGTCAGCTTGGTATCGTGCAGTTTTTCAGTTGGTTTGCCCTTTTCTCCATGTGGGTGTTTACAACACCAGCTTTGGCACAACATGTATGGGGTCTTTCACCAGACGACCGAAGTTCAGCCGAGTTTAATGAAGCTGGCGATTATGTTGGAGTTATTTTTGGTGTTTATAACCTTGTAGCCGCCATTTTTGCGATGGCACTTCCGGTCATTGCTGCCAAAGTTGGACGACGTATGACGCATTCCATTTGCCTCACGCTGGGCGGTTTAGGATTGATGTCAACCGTGTTGATCACTTCTCCTGATATGAAATGGATGCTGAATATCAGCATGATAGGTGTTGGTATCGCATGGGCAAGCATTTTGGCCATGCCTTACGCTATACTCGCCGGATCGATACCTGCAAAAAAGATGGGTGTTTATATGGGGATTTTCAATTTCTTCATCACTTTTCCACAAATCGTGAATGGAGTTTTTGGCGGACCCATTGTAAAATACGTGTATGGTGGAAATGCCATCTTCGCGCTGGTTGCAGCCGGAGTGATGCTTATTTTGGGTGCTGTTTCAGTTCTCTTTGTAAAAGATACTGATGATGTGGTACATTTGAAATAGGTCTTCCGGAATACGAAAAACCTATCACAAATCAATTATTTTCAATATTATCCTTTAGGATTTATTCCGATTTCTGCTTCTTGCTTGAATGCTTCAGCACTTTTGCCTCGATGTAGAAGATAATTTCTTCGGCGATATTTTTACAATGATCTCCTACTCTTTCCAGTTTGCGGATGATGGAAAGAATGATCAAAGCCTGTTCGGTGTTTTCAGGATGGGCCTGAATATATTCCGTTACAACTTTAATGGAAATGATGTTGATTTGATTCAGAATCTCATCGCGTTTGAAAATACTGCGGGCTATTTTGGTGTTTTCATGCTCAAAAGCACTCAATGTATCAACCAGCATAGAGGTAGCTTCCTCGTACATATGCAGTACTTGTGTGATTTTGATTAACTCAGGATCGAACGGACTATTGGCATTGAGAATGAATCTTCCGATTCCGTCAGCCATATCACCTGTACGTTCCAGATTGCTGTTGATTTTTAGCACCGCAAGTGTAAATCGCAGATCGACCGCAACCGGATTAAAAAGCGCGAAAATATTCTCACAATCACGGTCAATCTTGAGTTCGTTACCGTTTACCCTTTTTTCGTTGGCAACAACCTCATGCGCCATATCCTTATCGAAATTCAGGAGTGCTTCGCGTGTTTTGTTTAACTGTGAAATAACCAGATTCCACATACCGATCATATCGGCTTTCAGTTGCTGTGATTCTTTGTCTAAATGTGTCATAATTAATCGATTTGTATCAACCGAATCTTCCGGTAATATAGTTTTGGGTTTTTTTGTCGATTGGGTTGGTGAAAATTTCCTTAGTTTCGCCATATTCGATGAGTTCGCCTAAATAAAAGAAAGCTGTGTGATCGCTTACACGACCCGCCTGCTGCATATTATGCGTTACAATAACGATAGTATAGTTTTCTTTGAGTTCATAAATAAGATCCTCGATTTTAGCTGTGGAAATAGGATCGAGCGCCGAAGCAGGTTCATCCATCAGGATGATACTGGGCTCGATGGCCAAGGCACGTGCGATGCATAAGCGCTGTTGCTGTCCGCCGGACAACTCAAAAGCTGATTTGTTCAGTTTATCTTTAACCTCATCCCATAAAGCGGCCTGACCAAGTGATTGCTCAACTTTGTCCTGGATAAAAGACCTGTCGTTTATTCCATTCACCCGCAATCCGTAAGCAACATTTTCAAAGATCGATTTTGGAAAAGGATTGGGTTTTTGGAAAACCATGCCCACTTTCCGACGCAGTTCAACCACGTCTGTATTTTTGGCATAAATGTCTTTTCCTTCAACCTGAACGTTCCCTGTAATTTTCACACCGTCAATCAGGTCATTCATCCTGTTAAAGAGGCGAAGATAGGTTGATTTTCCGCATCCGGAAGGTCCGATAAGCGCAGTTACCGTATTGGGCTGCATTTGCATGGTGATGCCCTTCAGTGCATGAAAGTCGTTGTAATATAAGTTCAGCTTTTCAGTAGCTATGATATTATTCATCTTATTAATTCATTTTAACTTTTTTTCCTAAATATCTCCTTAGCGTATTGGCCGCAATATTAACGAGCAATACTATCATGATGAGCACCAATGCAGTTCCGTAAGCGATGGGCTGCGATTCGGCAACATTGGTTCCACTTGTGGAGATCACATATAAATGATATGGCAGGGCCATTACCTGATCAAAGATTCCGCTTGGAAGTTTTGGCAGAAAATAGGCTGCAACAGTGAAAAGAATGGGTGCTGTTTCTCCGGAAACCCTACCGATTGATAAAATCAGACCTGTGATGATATTCGGGAAAGCAATGGGTAAGACTATCCTGCGAATGGTTTGTAATTTGGTGGCGCCTAATGCATATCCGCCATGACGAAACGAATCATCGACCGATTTCAGAGCTTCTTCGGTGGTTCGGATAACGACAGGCAAAGTGAGCAAACCCAAAGTTAGCGATCCTGCTAAAATGGAATCACCAAAACCAAGTGTATTCACGAACAGGGTCATCCCAAACAATCCGAAAACGATCGAAGGGATTCCGGCCAGACTGTTGGTCATCAGTTTGATGAAACGTTTGTAAAAACTGTCTTTGGTGTACTCGTTGATATAGATGGCTGACAGAACGCCCACCGGAAAAGCAAATACCATACTGCCAAGCACCAGGTAAAATGTCCCGACGATCGCCGGAAAAATGCCTCCTTTTGTCATTCCATCTTCGGGCATTGCTGTCAGAAACTCCCAACTGATTACGCTAAATCCCTTGAAAATGATCTGGGCAAGGATGAGAAAAAGAATCATCACGACCGCGTAGCTGAGCATTTTAAAAGAGGTAAAGGCAATTACCTGCTTCAGCTGTTTGTTTCTTTCTGTTTTTTTAGGCCAATCCATTTTAATACTTTCAAAATTAATTCAAAATGTTTCTGTTGCTTAGCGTTTTGATAATTTTCTCTTTGAGGAGATATATTCAACAGTAAGGTTCACTATCATTGTGATAATGAATAAGATACATCCCAAAGCAAACAATGCTTTAAAGTGTAATCCACCTTGCGTTGCTTCTCCCAATTCAGCAGCAATTGTAGCCGGAATGGTACGAACCGGTTCAAGCAAGGTATGCGGCATAACTGCTGCATTTCCTGTAACCATCAATACTGCCATGGTTTCACCGATAGCGCGGCCCATTCCTAAAATCGCTGCAGCAGAGATTCCGGAGGCTGCATAAGGAACAACTACACGTGAAATGGTTTGCCATTTATTCGCACCCAGGGCCAGACTAGCTTCTTTCATCGCACGTGGAGTAGTTCGCAAGGCGTCTTCAGAAATAGTAATGATCGTTGGTAAAGCCATGATTGCCAAAATAATACTACCTGCCAGCCCTGTTTCACCCACAGGTAAATTAAATACCTGCTGAATAAGTGGCACAATTGTAACCAATCCAAAGAAACCATAAACAACCGAAGGAATCCCGGCTAATAATTCAATCAGAGGTTTTAAAACACGCCTCGTTTTTTCGTTTGCAATTTCGGCCATATAAATGGCAGTAGCCAAGCCAAGTGGAAGTGCAAGCAAAATGGCTCCCAGACTAACCCATAAGGTGCCGGAAATCAGCGCCAGAACTCCCATTTGTGCTGCAGGTTGGGCCGTTGGAAACCATTCTTTTTCAGTAAGAAATTTTCTGAGTGATATATTCTCTAACTCCATGATTCTACCTTGAAAACCGCTTTCGGTATATGAAGCAGGAATAAAGGCAACAATTCCGGGAATGCTGTCGACCAGCCTCGAAAGTAATCTGGGAATATGTTGCAGTGAATCACCTAATTGTTCCTCGGCATAATAATCAGTAATATCATCAATCCGGAAAAGGATGATTGAGTCATTTGCTCCGCCAACTTTATTCCAATTGGTAATCTCCTGATCAAAAATATTTTTGATTTGCGGACTTGTGATGCGTTTCACCGGATTCTCGCGGTTCACAGCAATCACAAAACCATCTTCCACGGGACTATGCTGGAAAAGTGAAAATCCTTCGCGGAAAAGAAAGAAAACAATAAGTATGATTGTCAGGGTGGTAACAGTACTGCTCAGGAATAATGTACCTTGAATGAGTTTCTCTAAGAACTTTTTAAGAAAAGACTTCATGATATTTCTTCAATATTTTTCAACTCGATTTTATCGGTTGTGATTTTATAACCGATTCCTTTGATTGTTTTAAATACTTCAGGACCTATCTTTTTCCTGAGGTTCGACATATGAACATCCACAGTTCGATCCTGAGAACTGGAAAGTCCTCCCCAGATTTTCTCAAAAATGGCTTTGCGTGAGTAAACTTTTCCCGGTACTAAACAAAGCAACCAGAGGATCTCAAATTGCTTTCGGGGCAAATTGATCTCCTCTTTGTTCTTTATGACCGAGTACTTTTCCCTGTCAATCAAGATTTTCATGGAAGCTTATTTTTTACTTTACAGTGATGTAACCTACTTCGCTTACAACTTTTTGTCCGTCAGCTGATAAGATGTAATCAATGAATGGTTTTACTTTGGCTGCGTCTTTGGTAAGTGTATAGTAATACAATGGACGAACAATTGGATAGCTTCCGTTTTTTGCATTCGCAACTGTAGGTTCAATAAAGCTTGCACCTTTATCGTAAGAAACTTTCATAGCATGAACAGTCTTTTCGAGATAAGCAAAACCGATGTAACCGATGGCGCCTTTCGTCTGGCTTATCGACTGAACGATAGCTCCGGTTGCCGGCATCATCAAAATGGCTGAGCCATAGTTTTTATTGTCCAGTACGCTTTCTTTGAAGAATTCGTAGGTTCCTGAACTTGATTCGCGTGAATAAGCAACGATTTTTTCGTCTTCGCCACCTACTTCTTTCCAATTGGTGATTTTACCGGTGAAGATACCTTCGAGCTGTTCGCGGGTTAACTGTTTTACTTTGTTGTTCGGATTTACAATCACTGAAAGAGCGTCAAAGGCAATAACTGTTTCCTTATAAGCTTTTCCTGCATCCTGCAGTTTCATTTTTTCGCTCATCTTGATTTTACGTGATGACATTGCGATATCGGTTGTTCCATCGAGGAAAGCTGCGATTCCAACGCCGCTACCACCACCCATTACGGTGATTTTTGCCTCAGAATGAAGATTCATATAGGTCTCGGCCAGTTTCTGTGAAAGAGGCAGAACAGTGTCGCTGCCTTTGATTTTCAACAACAGTCCGGCCGGGGCAAATGCTGCTGTAGTGATGATCACTGTAAGAAGGAGAGCAATTGTGTATATTCTTGTTTTCATGTTTTTAATTTTTTACAAATATTTGTTTTCTTATGTTAACTGAATATTATGCGATTGTTAAGTTTGAATTAAGTTTTGGTACAGCTTAGAACTTATATTGCAAACGAAGGGTGAATACATTGTCCGATAAATCCTGTGAATAACTTTTCAGGCTGCTGCTGGTTTCATTTTTCACGATGTCGTAATAAGCAGTCAGTTTCACATTTGTGTCGTACCGATAAACAAGACCCAGACCTAATGTCGAGTATTTTATATCAGATTTTCCGGTTTTTGCATAGGTTTTTCCGTCATATGAAACAGGAGTTTTTCCAATTTCATTTCCTGAAACATCTGTATTGGGATCGTAGAGGTCGTATTTAACAACTGCCTGAAATTTTGTAGCGGCAATATTCTGAAGGAAGTAGAAATACATTCCGTTGAAGTTTCTGTTATAGGTATCGGTTGTAACCGCAGCTGAAGGGCTTGTTGTCGAAGAAGAAACACCTGGTTGTTTTCCCTGGATGTATTCAGCACGTAAGGCTGTGATACCAATTGCCCAGTCGATATTTACCTGTGCATCGGCTCCCAGATACTGACGTTTGGTAATTTCACCATAATATGCGGTATCTTTCTCAACCTGATAAGCGTTTAATCCGAGTGAATCCAATCCCATCGTATAAACTTTGCTTGTTCCCTGTCTCCAGCCACCGCTATAATAGGATACGCGCGCTGCATAGTTAACTTTTTCGTTTTTGGTTGTTTTGTTGATACCGATGTTACCGATAAAGTCTTTTTTATGATCGAAATCAGAGGCAGCTCCGCCAGTACCATTAAACATACCTCCTTCAATTTTCAGGAAGTTCCATTTAGATGTTTTTGGAGGCTGAAAGGTAATTTTAGCACCCAAATCTCTTTCACCTGGGAACATCGTCTGGAACATACGTGATCTTTCAGGTGATTCGCGCAGACTTGAAGAATAAGAAATTTCATATCCGAAAGGACGATCAAATACCCCTGTTGTAAGGCTGAATGACTTTGTCCAGGGCTCGGTAACTTTGAAGTAAGCATCTTTGATTGCAACTCCCTTTTCGGTTACGTCAACCTGAATTACGGATGTTGTAAGATTGTTTTCGTAAGCGATTTTGAATCTGCCACGACGAACAGCGAAGCGTTTATCAACGTTGGCAGGAAAACTGCCTCCGGCAAAACTTGAGATTCCGGAAGAATCAGCTACCTGAAACTGTCCCTGAATATAACCTGACACTTTGAGTTTTTTCTGCAGTCCCATCTCTGTCTGCAATTTTGTAACCGAATTTGCCAGTGTGTCGAATGGAGTTAGTTCTGCTTCCTGAGCCATCATAAATACAGGAAAGAACAGTCCAATCGAAAAAATTAAGATTCTTTTACTTAGCGTAGATTTTTTCATTTTTGTTTTAATTTGGTTTGACGCTGCAAAGTGACCCTATTCATGTTAACAGATTATTAAATCCATCTTAACGAATCGTTAAGATTTGCTAATGTTTGTTGTTCTTTACTTAACATTACAAACTTAGTGGTTACTATGAAACAAAGACAAACATTCGATGTAAAAATATTTATAATCAGTCATTTATAAAAAAACAGGAGCCGCCCGGTTGGCGGGTGGCTCTGTTGGTTGGGAAGGAAAATCGCACAGACTAATTAAACAGGCGGCATTTAGCCTGTACGGGAAGGATAGTACTTATGGCAGGTATATTTTTCGGGTTGTAATTCCTGTGTGATCAATTATCTGAAGTAAAATAAATTGTTGCGACCACTGACTGGTTTCAATTTCCAGAGCACTGCTTTGATTGTACTGGTATTCGCCCAAAACTCTCCCGGAAAGGTCAGTTATCCGGATGGTAGAACTGATTTCCGATGGAATAGGCCAATGAATCCGAATGTTTGAATTATTTACAGAAACAATTGCCTGATTCTGCGGCTTGGTTTCTGAAACCCCGACAAGATCTGAATTAAACGCAAGTCTGAAACGCATCGGATCAGCACCTGTCACAGCGTCGAAACTGTACACAGGATTCAGGCTGATATCCTGTTCCGTATTTGTAAGTAAATCAACAAGGAAAATGGTGTCGTTTACAAAGCTCTCTGTGAATTCGAAATCAAGCTGGTAAGTTCCATTCTCAGCTGCTTCAAAATAAAGCGGAATTATCCGGCTACCAATCAGTTCATCCATCATATTGATTGACATTTTGTTATCGCCCAACATAGTGTACAATTTAGGCATATCTGGTTCACCATCAAAGCGTTCAGCATCCCAGCTGCTATCATAAGCGTCAGAAGCATACACATCAAAACCCAACCAGGTTTTATCCTTTTTTCCATTGATATCAACGCTTATCATCAAGGCATCATTGAAGGTTTCAGTGTCTTTATACAAAGACTGATTGTTATGCATACGGGCATTTTCGGGGATTATCACTGAGGCACCAACAGCACTTGCCTGCATGAAAAAGCCTTGTCCGGCCGGAATAATGCCTGATTCCATGGTTCCATGTCCAAAGATATTGCGCGCCAGATAGTTACCATTTTCATAGACATAGATAACGAAAGTCGTGAGCGTGCAAATCCAGTCACCCTGATTCCAGTCAATGGCACTCGGGAAAGGATTTCCGATCAGATTCCATCCATGGCCTGCGCCTGAATAAGAAAGTCCGACAGTCTGGTTTCCTTTGTTCAGAATACCAGAATAAGAAGCTGTTTCATGCTCATTATCACTTTCAACATAAACGGCATACCCACGTCCGGGTTCGAGTGGATAGTTTTCTGAATCAATTGTATTCCAGCTATTTGAAATTTCATCGTATGCAACAATCTGCGTATCAGAACCATTATCGAAAGAGAAGGCAGAAGCGGTGGCATCTTCAGTGCTTGATGAAATCTGGTGCCATTGAGCGGTGCTTAGATATCTTTCGATCCTGGCATTCACTGAGGCAGATCCTGTTCTTTGATCAATGAACGAAGCCGAGCCGGATTCATTGGAAAGCAATAAGAGCTGTCCGTTCATCGAAAGAGCTCCCTGTTCCGAAACAGTCAGATCGGCTAACGGATTCACAATGATCTCATTCACCTCAAAAGTATTTTCAACCGTTAGATGACCTGATTCAATGATGGCATTACTCTGATACTGAGGTAGGCCATTGCTCCAGTATTGCGCTTCACTCCAGTTACCATTACCATTCCAATAGGTGGTATCTGCTCCAAACTCTTCTACTATCTTATAAAATCCCGTACTTGTTCCAAGCAAGATTGATCCGTTTTCAAGATCCGGAACAAACTCACCCGGCAGTCCAAAGAAAGTAGTGTCAATCACATCGGTAATGGTGTTTAATCTGAAAACATTTCTTCTCGCACCACAGGAAATCACATCCGGATTTCGCTGGTCAACCAAAACCGAGCTAAAGGCTCCATGTGGTTGCACGGCTGTATATATATACGAATTTCCACCATCAAAACTTTGAACAAGCGCATAATCAAGGTTTTGTCCGGATGCAATATAAATTGTGTCATTTCCCCTTGGATCCACATCAATATCATATACAGGCATAAACGTTGTGCCAGACATCAAGCCAGTCGGACCATTATTAACATAAGACCAACTGATTCCAAGATCATCAGAACGCCAGACTGCTCCGTCAACTTTCGGATAATTCATATCAAAATAACCGGTTCCCGCGAATAAAATTGTATCTCCGTTTGCAGTTCCTGCTTCGATGGTGTTTCCCTGAAGAAATCCGGGCGGGGTGACCATTGTCCATGAATTTCCTCCATTTTCACTTCGCCAGATATTTCCGTAAGGTGAGGCTGGAAACTGCAATTCATTTGAACCTGAACCTGTTACAGCTACCACTACATTGTCATTGATAAAAGTTAGATCGGTTACACGGGCATCTATATTTCCTGAAGTGTTCCATCCGGCAGGTGTAACATTTGAAAAACCAGCCGGGCCATTATAACTCACCGAAAAGCCATTTGTATGACCCGCAACCACATGGAGACTGTCAGTCGGACTCACAGCTATAGCGCTCACTCCGCTATCATCTCCAACACCTGCGATCGGAAATTCACCGTATGGGGGCTGCCAGCGGGCAACACCAGTAACTGTTTCATCAAAATAAGCGTTCGTATAACCCAGTCCGGCATTGGTCGAAACATAATAAATCCCCTTCGATCGCGCAATTTTGGTGATTCCAACGGCAGCCAGTCCTTCGTTATCAGGAATAATAAAAGCCCCTTCCGGTCCGCTCATGCTCATTGCAACCCCACGCCCATACGAACCTGCAACCTGCATGGTATTTGCCGGATGTGTTGCCATACTATTATCGGGCAAAACATGGGTCGTCCAGCTGGCTCCCAAATCGTTCGAAACACCTCCACCCGGGAAAGAAAGCTGTAAACCATTGCTTAATGGCATTGTTGCTACCCATGCAGCACTGTAATCCACGCTGTGAAGCGGCCAGTTGGTTCCATACGATGGGGTGATATCTGTCCATGTTGTTCCTCCGTTGATTGAACGGTAAACACTTCTTGCACTGGTAGTTGTGTTTCTGATACTGGCTATCAACGTATCGCCTTCAGCCTGATTGGGGTGGGTGAAAATTCTTTCAACCCGATGTGGTAGTCCGGTAACCGTAATTTGGGTAAACGATGTTCCATCGAAACGGTAAATAGTGCCGCCTTCATTTCCGGAAGTTCCTGTAATCAGAAAAACAGGATAGCCTGTTTCATCATTCGCAACAGCAATATCGAGAATCCGGTAATTGACACCGATTCCGGTAATTGTATCCGTCCGAATTACCACATTGTGAACACCATAAGTGCTTGTATCATTGATTCTTACGAGATATTGTTCCAGACCGATATACTGGTAATGATCCGATAGACCCATTCCTGTCACGCTTTGTGGATTAAAAGCGGGTTGAATCTGATGAAGCATAAATTTATCCATGGCAGTATGGAAACTTCCGCTGTCACCTTCTGCATAACTCACAACGGCCGAAGTGAGAGATCCGCCCTGCTGGGCTGATTGTGCAGCGACCCAGCCTTTGCTGTTGGTCAGGATTTTTCTTGCTCCTCCTCCCCATCCGCGCTGGGCATCTTCATATTCAAGTGAATCAATCTGGAACGGCTGTGTCCAGGTAGTTCCGTCATCATCTGTAAAAAAGATCGAAGCCGGTGTATTCACCCCGGCAAAAAGTCTTTGGTTTGTGTTACAATATGTCAGGTCGATAGCCATGCCTCCGTAAAGGCCAAGGTTTACAACCTCTCCATCTGATTGTGCTCCAACCTGCTTTACAGCTATAAGAAGCAGAAAGCTAATTGCCAAATGAAACGTGATGCAGAGATTTTTGATTTTGGATTTCATTTTGAATTTTTTTTAATGCCTGATTTGGTGTTTTATCTTTATTTTTAACCACTCTAAATTGAGTGTTAAAAAACTTCGTTCAAAAGTAAACAGGCAAACATCTTTTTTCAAGCATAATTTACCGAATGGTTGTTATTGCGTGGTAAACGGTTGAAATGAATTAGAATATGGGAAAACTGAAACAATTTCTCTTTGCGCTTTTGTTGATTATTCTATCTGGTCTTACAGGATTGAATGCTCAAAATCAGAAAATTATCGATTCAATTGCCAGATTAATGAATAGTCCGGCTGCTGCTGAATTGAAAGATGAAAAGAGAATGAAAAACTATCTCACTTTAGCCTCAGCCAATAATATCACACATGCCGAACTTGCCCTTGAATATGCACGCAAAGGTTTACTGCTAACCCGAAGCATTCCTAACCAGCGCGGCGAAGGAATGGTACTGAATATGATTGGTATTTCGTATTTCAATATGGGACGATACGATTCGGCAAGATTTTATTATGAGTCATCCCAAAAGGTTTTTGAATCGATTCACGATACCATGGGTATCATTCATACGTATAACAATCTGGGAATCATTTTTGAATCGATCGGAAATTACAAGCAATCCGTTCAGTCGTACAGCCGGGTACTTGAACTCGCCAATATGAAAAATAACGATGAGTTGCGGGCCTATGCGATCAACAATATGGCAATTGTTTACTACGACTGGCAGCAGTATCCCCTGGCTCTTGAGCATTATGAAAAATCACTTGAGTTGTTGCGAAAACTAGGTGATTCTACGCGGATTGCAGCCCTACTTAATAATATGGGTGAGCTGTACAAAGAAACCGGTAAGCCTGATGAAGCCCTTCAGAATTTTACGGAAGCATTGAATATCAGCACAAAACAAAATATTGCCAAAACACGGATGAATGCTTTTGTGAATATTGGTGATATCTATCTGGGCCGAAACAATTATGCTCTGGCAAGCGAAAACTTTGTTCATGCCCTCGAAATAGCACGTCAATATTCGTTTGCTAGCGGGATTACCGATTCAAAAATCAAACTGGCCAAGGTCTTTTTCAAAACCAATAATCTGGAAGATGCACAACTGTATGGGAAAGAAGGACTTAAACTTGCTCTGGAGCAGGACAATGCCAAAATGATTCGGGATGCACACCAGATTTTGTATCAAATCTATCAGAAAAAAGGAATGCTGCAAGAGGCACTGGATCAATTTGTTGCCTATGCTGACCGAAAAGATACTCTGTTTAATCAGAACAGCAGGAAAGAGCTGGCCAGACTTCGAACTGAATATGAAACGGATAAAAAAGAGAAGGAAATAACCCTGCTGAATCAGGAAAAAGCGATCCAGCAAGTCGAAATCGACAGGCAGAAGAGTTTATTCTGGTTAACCTTAATACTGGCTTTATTTATCCTGCTGGCTGTTTATCTGATGTTTAACCGCAACAGACTAAAACAGAAAGGAATAAAGGCCGAACTTGAGCGTCAGAAAATCGAAATCGAACAACGATTGCTTCGTTCCCAAATGAGTCCGCATTTTATTTTCAATTCACTGAATTCAATCAACAGTTTCATCCTCAGCAACGATTCACATTCAGCACAGGTCTTTCTGACCAAATTCTCCGAACTCATCCGTCTTATTCTCGAAAACTCCCGCAAATCAATGATTCCGCTCGAAGATGAAATTAAAACCCTGCAGCTGAATCTCGAACTGGAACAGATACGCTTTGACCAAAAGTTTGATTTTGAGATAGAGATGCAATCCGAAATAGAGATCGACAACACCTATGTCCCTCCTATGCTGGTACAGCCATTTATCGAGAATGCACTGATTCACGGCATTTTACCAAAGAAAGAGAAAGGAATGATTCGGTTGTCGTATACGCTTGAGGAAGGAAGTCTGCATGCAAGGATAACTGACAATGGTATCGGACGCGAAGAATCGGCTCGGATAGCCAAAAGCAAACAGGGAAAGCACCATTCACTCGGACTTCAGCTGACCCGCGAGCGTCTTGAATTGCTTGATCAGAAAGGAACAAATACATTTCGCTTTGCCATTACCGACCTGAAGGAAACAGACCAAAAGCCTATCGGTACACAGATTGATATTTTTATGCCTTACGAAACTGAATAAAATCAATGTCTACTTTTGTATTATGATCCGAACACTCATCATCGATGACGAACAAAATGCCCGCTTGGCTCTCAAGAGCTTACTTGTAAGTTTGGCGCCTGAAATTCAAGTTATTGGAGAAGCCGGTGATGTAGCTTCAGGTCTGGAACTGATCAGTCAAAACCGTCCTGACCTCGTTTTTCTCGACGTGCAAATGCCCGATGGAACCGGCTTTGACCTATTGGAACAGATTCCTGAACCAGCTTTCAAAGTAATTTTTGTGTCAGCATTTGATCGGTTTGCCGTTACAGCATTCCGGTTCAGCGCCATCGATTATCTGCTGAAACCAGTGCAGGCTGACGATCTGTTACATGCCCTTGATAAAATTGACAAAGGCAATGAAAGTCAGACCGCCAAGATAAAAGTCCTGCTGGGCAACCGGAGCGGGATTGAAAAAATTGTGCTTCCATCACTGGATGAGTTGCTTTTTGTGAAAGTAGATGAAATCATTCGCTGCGAATCGGATAATAATTATACATATTTCTATCTATCTGGTAATGAACGTATTCTCGTTTCACGCACGCTGAAAGATTACGAAGAACTACTTGAACCAATGGGTTTTTTCAGGATTCACAAATCATCGATGATCAATCTGCGTTTTCTTAAAAAATACAAAAAAGGCGAAGGGGGAACAGTCACCATGGAAGACGGAACCCAGCTCGAAGTAAGCCGCCGGCGCAAAGATGATTTCCTGAGAGTTTTGCAGAATCAGTAATGTATTGGGGATCAATTCGCAAAAGATTTTCTTTTTTATTTACTGCTATTATGTTTCATGGCTCCTTTGATAATGCGTATTTTTGGATCTGCTCTTAGCGATAAACTCACCTAATTTAATTGGCCATGGATGTAGAGATTCTTTCACGCATTCAATTTGCCTTCACCATTTCGTTTCACTACATCTATCCTCCGCTGAGTATCGGCATCGGACTGATTATGGTATTGATGGAAGGCATATATCTGCGAACCCATAACAAGATTTATGAGCAGTTGGCGCGTTTCTGGACGAAAATATTTGCTATCACCTTTGGCCTTGGTGTTGCCACCGGCATCGTTATGGAGTTCGAATTTGGAACCAATTGGGCAGTTTATTCGCGCTTTGTGGGTGATATTTTTGGAAGTGCTCTGGCAGCCGAAGGCATTTTTGCTTTTGCACTTGAAAGTGGTTTTTTGGGAGTTTTGCTCTTTGGCTGGAACCGCGTGAAACCCACAGTGCATTTCATTTCCACTATTGGAGTATGGCTTGGCTCCATGTTTTCTGCTGTGTGGATAGTAGTTGCCAACAGCTGGCAGCAAACACCAGTCGGTTATCATATTGTTGGCGAAGGACTTAACACCCGCGCTGAAATCACCGATTTCTGGGCGATGGTATTCAATCCTTCAAGTGTCGATCGTATTCTGCATGTCTGGATCGGCGCCCTGATAGCCGGTGCTTTTCTGGTGATGAGCGTTCATGCCTGGTATCTTCTCAAAGGACGGTTCGTGCTTTTGTCGAAAAAAGCCTTTGTAATCGCTCTTTCAGTTGCAGCCATAGTCTCTGTATTACAATTGGTTACAGGTCATTCATCAGCCAATGGCGTCGCAGTCAATCAACCTGCAAAACTTGCCTCCTTCGAAGGACATTACAACACTGACGATCAGGCTGATTTATATCTCTTTGGTTGGGTTGACCAGGAAAACCAGAAAGTTTACGGGCCTTATGTTCCCGGTGGATTGAGTTTTTTGTTACATTACAACTTTGATACAAAGGTACCCGGCCTGAACGATTTCCCTAAAGATGAAATCCCGACTCAGGTGAATGCCATCTTTCAGTTTTATCATCTGATGGTTGCTTTCGGCATGTATTTCATAGCGATTACGCTTTTCGGACTGTTTCTTTGGTGGCGTGGCAAGCTTTTCAAATATAAATGGGTACTCTGGGTTTTTGTCTTTTCTGTGATTCTGCCACAGCTGGCCAATCAATTCGGCTGGTTTTCGGCTGAAATGGGCCGTCAACCCTGGGTTGTTTATGGTTTGCTCCGCACTTCCGATGCCTTTTCGGCTGTAGTGACCGCCAATCAGGTGCTTTTCTCGCTGATCATGTTTACCCTGATTTATATTTTACTTTTTATTCTCTTTATCTACCTGCTCGATAAAAAAATCAAAGCCGGACCTTACGATGATAGTGTTACAGATATTAGACCCTTGCAGGAGAGCATCGCTGTTGAATTTGAATCAGAAAACAAGCATCAGTAAAACGCAAAAACATGGCAACAATAATTGGAATTGATTATCCGACACTCTGGTTTCTGGTTGTAGGAGCGCTGTTTTCGGGTTATGCCATTTTAGATGGTTTTGATCTGGGGGCGGGTGCCTGGCATTTGTTTCTGAAAAAGGAAGAGAGCCGCCGCATCGCGCTGAATGCTGTTGGGCCGGTGTGGGATGGTAATGAAGTTTGGCTGGTAATCGGTGGCGGAGCTCTCTTTGCCGGTTTTCCTGTTTTATATGCATCCATCTTTTCGGCCATGTATATTCCGTTTATGCTTTTCTTGTTTTCACTGATTTTCAGGGCAGTATCAATCGAGTTTCGAAGCAAGGAAAATATGAAATGGTGGCGCAACACCTGGGATATAAGTTACAGTGTATCAAGCACACTTATGGCGCTATTGCTAGGTGTAGTGATGGGTAATATCCTTCAGGGAATTGCTATTGGTCCCGATTTTCAATTCACGGGTCATTGGATACAATTCCTGAATCCATATGCGATCATGGTCGGAATCACAACCCTCGCTTTGTTTATGATGCATGGTGCTATATATCTGGCCATGAAAACCGAAGGAAAACTGTTTGCCAAAGTCAATTCGCTGCTTAATAAATCGATCATTTTCTTCATTGTAAGTTATAGTGTTGTAACACTTTACTCACTGATCTACCTGCCTCATCTTACGGATAATCTGCGTGAAAACGCTGCTCTTTTCATCGTGCCTCTGCTGGCTTTCCTGAGTATTGCCAATGTGCCGCGATTGGTGAGCAAGGGCAAATATGTATATGCTTTTTTGTTTTCGTCGCTTAGCATGAGTTTTCTGCTGATACTGGTCGCCATCGAATTGTATCCAGTGCTGGTACGTTCAACCATTGATCCGCAATACGATATCACTGTTTACAATGCAGCTTCTTCCGAAAAATCATTGGGTATCATGCTGATTATGACTGCTATCGGAGCCCCACTCGTGATTTCATACACTGTATTTGTTTATCGTACTTTCTGGGGGAAAGTGAAGATGGATGAAACGAGTTACTAAAGAAAAATCGTAAATATTTGGGCCTATTTAGACTTTAATTCCAACCTCAATTTCCGTTTTCAAAAAAGGTAATTAATTGTTTTCCAATTTATTATCAGATAATTGTAAAAAATATTCATTTTACTTGCATTTAATTCCATTTTGATATTATCTTTGTATTATACATCTTGTTTAATACATAAAGAATAAATCATGAATGACGAAAAATTACTTTCCGAATTGTTATCTGCCTGGGAAGAAACTTATAAAAAAGGGCAGCTTACATTTTGGATTTTTCTCGCCTTGAAGGAAGAGAAAAAGTATGTAGACGACATCAAAATCTTTGTTGAAGAACAATCGAATCAAACGATGAGTTGCGAAGAACAAAGCTTGTATCGAAACTTAAGAAAATTTCAACATCTGGGTGTTGTTGATTTTGAAACCAGACAGGGCAACAAGGGCCCGGAGAGAAAATACTATTTCCTTACTTCACTGGGCCATTCTCTTCTAAATCAGTTTATTGAACGAAATATCAGTCTGTTTTTTAACGATAAAATCAAAAATCTAATTCAAAAGGAGGTTCAATCATGAAACTATTCACAGTCAATCAGTTAAAGTTTGCGGCATGTTTGTTTTTACTCACCGTCGCATTTCGGTATGAACTTAGTAACTTGTTGGAAACATCACAATTCAACTGGGTATGGGTGCTTGCTGCTGCCTATGCCATTCTTATTTTTGCTGTGGCCTGGATCTTTGGCAAAAAGGATTATGAATCCCTGCCGCTTTATGATGTCGGATTCAGGTTTCATCTGACAACTTATGTTCTTTGTAATTTAATTGCTGAGATCTGGTTTTACCTTGGCCTACAATCAAAACATGAAAATATCCGGATAATTCATATAACTGCGATAGCCTGGGGTTTTGGTCTCCTCATCCATTTCTTGATTTTCCTTTTCACCCGAAAAGATGCAATCAAAGGAATTGAAAAATCAGAAATATTTGAATAAGGGTTACTTTAGGTGTAAATAAGCTGTTTAGATTTAAAACGAAATTGCCAGACTTCCATTAAAGAAATTTGGCAATTTTCATATTATTAAGTATTGTTTATCAGAATGTTACATTCGTAATCTTACTCGAAATGGTAAACGATTTTTTAAATGTACCAGCCGTATAGGTTCCGCCAAATAATTACAATCTGTGTTCAATCCTCTTATATAGCTGCCATTGGTATGAATGGAATAGGTCGATCCTGTCTATATTTCCTTGTAAGCGTTGGGGAACCTGACCCTTATTGTGATTAGACAAACCGCTTGATTTTACATACGAACAGCAGGAATTACACAATTGGTCAGATCGATTTCTAAAAAACGAACCGAAATGAGGCAAAACATCAATTTGCATAAAGTTCCGTCATTGTTTACCTTTGAGTCAACTTAAAAGAAACAGGACTGACACCAGCAACATCATTTACCAATAAATTCATTATGAAGTTGATAGTAATTGTGTGTTTGACTCTTTCCTTGTTTGCCGGTGTTTCAAACGCACAAGAAATCAAACCAAGGTTTCTGGAAAAGAAAAACCAAAGTTGTTATGAATACTCACCATTGATTTCATTTTCTTATTCGTATGCGCAAAAATTCAATCCCAATCTCACCCTCGGGATGGGTGTACAGGCGGGATACGCGCTTCGGTTCATGATAACAAATCCCTGGATAAATTACAATTTCGATAATGGTAATTACCGTGTTAGAGTGAGAGATGCAGTAGATGGTTTTTTTTTAGATTTGATCAAATTACAGATGTTTTATCGGTTTAACCCAAGCAATCATTTATTTTTTGATGTAGGCCCTTATGCCTTAGTGAGTTATACTGAAATGGACTCTGGTACATCGATAGGAGTTGAATGTTCGGCTTTTTATACCACCGGAAATTTCCATATTGGAACAAGGCTATTGCTAGGAAGACAGACATTTGATTATTCCCGCGATAAGCCTATCGGCTTATTTACTGCACCACTCGTTCTCGGAGCAAACTTCTAATGCTTTGTTTTACAAAATTTTTAATACATTCCCCATGGATAATGTGTCCTTTCCACGCAATAGGTCACATGAGGGTTTTTCGAGAAATCATTGGTAAAATCAATCGCTTCCTGGTCTCCGCGATAAGGTTCCACAAAACGGATCCGATATGTTTTGTCCGACAAACCACTTAGCTTCATTTCGAGATTGTAAAGACAATTGCAATCGCAAAAACTGCTTTTTTCGTTTTCAATGATGGTGATCGTGTCGCCATTCAGGCTGTAATTGACATTAAATTCTTCCGGACAACAATTGAAACCGGCATTGAAGTGTTTCATTGTCAATTCGTTGGTGACATCATCAAAACTGAATTCAACACAAGAGGCTGTGTCAGGAACATCTGTTTTCAACGTACTCAAACATTTTGACGACGAAGTCAGATTGAGTGTGAGCGGTCCGCTTGTTTCTTCTTTTTCTTTACATGCGAAAACGCTTACAAAAAGGAGAATGAAAATAAGAATGCGTGTTTTCATATGCTTATCATTTAAAAAACGATTCCGGTACCTGAACGGCAACTACTTTTCCTTTTACAGTCATTTCACCATTTACAATTACATGGATCTCAGTAGTTACTTTTCTTCCTTTTACTTCCACAATTGTGC
>CAZVKW010000035.1:0-5781 GCA_964627945.1 uncultured Lentimicrobiaceae bacterium | reverse complement strand
ATTTCGTAATCAGGAACCGCATTCGAGGTGTGCCAGTTGAACACAAAAATGAGGTGATTGCGTTCAAAAACAAGGGTTTTGTTGCCTTCATCGGCCTGCATGAGCCAGGGCGGCATCGAAAGCAGGATGTTTTCTGTCTTCACCAAATGGATCATCGCCTTGTCGAAATCCGACAACCAGTGAAATTTCAGATATTCTTTCTCAGACAGTGACCATTGCCTGCGGGCGTGCTGATAGCTCCAGCCGTTGCCAATGCGCGGAAAATCAATCCATTCGGGATGTCCGAACTCATTGCCCATGAAATTGAGCCAGGCTTCACCACCCAGCGAAATCGTAAACAGCCGGATCATCTTGTGTAAAGCAATACCCCGGTCGATGATCAGGTTTTGCTGATCTTTGGCCATATCGAAATACATCTCCTTGTCCATCAGCCTGAAAGCGATGGTTTTATCGCCCACCAATGCCTGGTCGTGCGACTCGGCATAGGCGATTGTCTTGATATCGAAATGCCGGTTGGTCATGGTCTGGAACATTTCGTGGATGTTCCAGTCGTCGTCGCGCTGGTCTTTCAGCAGCTTGATCCAGAAATCAGGCAAGCCCATTCCAAGCCGGTAATCGAAGCCAAGTCCGCCATCCTCAATCGGATTGCAAAGACCCGGCATTCCGCTTACCTCCTCGGCGATACTGATCGCATTTGGATTGATTTTGTGAATGAGTGTATTGGCCAATTGCAGATAGGTGATAGCATCGAATTCCACACCATCCGTAAAATACTGGAACGGACTACTGAAATCAACGCCATTTCCATGATGGAAATAGATCATGGAAGTTACACCGTCGAAGCGATAGCCATCGAAGTGGTATTCCTCGAGCCAGTAACGCACATTTGACAATAGCAGAATAAGCACTTCGTCCTTGCCGTAGTTGAAAAGTTTTGAATCCCATTGTGGATGGTCACCTCTTCCGCCGGGATGGGTGTACTGGTAATCGGTTCCATCGAACATATTCAGGCCTTCGCGGGTGTTTTTCACGGTATGTGAATGCACAATATCCATGATCACGATCAACCCAAGTTTGTGGGCCTCATCCACCAGTTCTTTCAGTTCTTCGGGTGTTCCGAAACGGGAACTGGCCGCGAAGAAATTCGATACATGATAACCAAAAGAGCCATAATACGGATGTTCGGCGACAGCCATCAACTGAACGGCATTGTAGCCAGCCTTCACGATTTTCGGAAGGATCAGATCTTTGAATTCTTTATATGTTCCAACCCCTTCGGTTTCCTGCGCCATACCCACATGTGATTCGTAGATCAGAAGGGGCTGGTCTTTTGCTAATTTCGGGGCCTTATTTTTGAATTTATATTCTTTGCCTGGATTCCAGAACTGTCCGCTGAAATCCTTGGTGTTGTTGTCCTGAACCACACGTTTGATATAAACCGGAATACGTTCCTGTTCGCCCATCGAGCTGTGAACAATCACTTTCACCAAACCCTGATGAACCAGACGTTTGGCATAGGTTTCATCGTCGAGAAAAGTTTCCCAGATACCGTGTCCGTTGTTTATCAATGGGTTAGCTGTCCGATTCCAGTTGTTGAAATCGCCAAAAAGATACAATTTAGCCGCAGCCGGTGCCCATTCGCGGTACCACCAGCCCTTCCGGATTTTGTCGTAATTGAAACCAAAAAGCTGATCACCTGTTGAAAAGGCTTTCAGACTTCCAAACACACCTTCGATATGTGCCATCCGGTTCAGAAAGCGCTGATAGCGTTCGGTTACGGCATCACTGACGGGTTCGAGCCAGGAATCATTTTCAACAATTTTCATGGGTTGCAAATTCATAGGACTGGGTTTGTTGGGTGAAGTCGGTAAATGGCAGATTCGAGCGGACTTAACGTCAGCTGTATTCCTTCACTGCTGAGTGATTCCGGATCAAATACGACAGATATTTTTGGATTGAAGAGATTTTCAGCGATCCAGAAATCCTGATTGTGAGCCGAAAGTCCGGCTGATTGAATAGCATCTTCCGGAATATTGAGACGCATTCTGCGGCTTTCGGTTTTATGGAAATTGACCACGATCAACAGTTTCTCGTTTTCGGTAAAACGCAGAAAGGCATATACAAAACGCGGATCGAAATCGGTGTACCAGGGATTGGCCCACATCAGATCGTAAAACGCACCGTGACTGATAGCTTCGTTTTCGAGGCGCAGATGCAGGATTTTTTGATAAAAATCGAATAATTTATGCTGGTCCGTACTTAGTCTTTTCCCATCGAAACTACCATCGCCCATCCATTGCTGATGTGCAGGCATCGAAGCATAATCGAACAAAGTTGTCCGGCCATCGTCACCGCTGTAACCGGGACTTCCTTCAGCTTTTTCGCCGGTTTCCTGACCATTGTAGATCATGAAAGGCCCGCGGTGCATCAAGGCAGCTATGGTCACAGCCGGAAGGCCGGTATAGGAATCGTTCACAAAATGTTTTGAAGCAAGCCGGATTTCGTCGTGGTTCTCCATGAAACGCAACATTTTATCATCCAGCCCATCGAGCATTTTCCAGCAGATGCTGATGCTTTCTGCAGCATGGCCATGCTT
The DNA here is from genome assembly GCA_964627945.1 of uncultured Lentimicrobiaceae bacterium. Classification (GTDB taxonomy): domain Bacteria; phylum Bacteroidota; class Bacteroidia; order Bacteroidales; family F082; genus CAJBPB01. Next base: position 3,185 of record CAZVKW010000035.1, on the reverse strand, counting down.
CAGCACATCTTCGAGGCGGTTGTACATACCCACCTTATCGTACAGATAGTCGAATCCGGCATCCAGAAACCGACGGTATAGATTTGGCTGGTAGATTTCGGCAATTAAAATGAGACGCGGGAATTCAGCCTTCAGATTCCTGATTAGCCAGCTGAAAAACGCTGCTGGAACCATCTCGGTCATATCCACACGAAATCCATCCACGCCCAAAGCCGACCAGTATTCGAGAATATGCAGCATCTTACGCCAGGTATCCGGAATTTCTGATGTCTCGGAAAACTCATGACTATATGGTACATAGCCATAATTCAGTTTCACGGTTTCGAACCAGTCATTGAGTGAAGGCGAAGCCGTAAAGCAATCATTTCCAGTAACTTTTGCCGGAAATTCATGGTAACTTGAGCTGTTGGCAAAGGGATCATCAGGCCGCAGAGGAGCATTGAAGTTCTCGCCTGGCAGATAATAAAAATTGTTGTGAAGTGTAAAACTGACTGTTGGATCGTCATGTTCACCAAAATCGCTCACTCCGGCTGGTTTGGCGATGGATTTGTATTCCCGTGCCAAGTGGTTCGGCACAAAATCGATCAGCACTTTCAGTCCGGCAGCATGAATACGATTCATAAGCTGACCGAATTCCTCCATACGCTTTGACGGATCAGTGGCCAGATCAGGGTCGACATCGTAATAATCACAAATTGCGTATGGTGAACCAGCGCGGCCTTTCACAACAGCCGGATGGCTTTCGGGAATTCCGAATTCTTTGTAGGAAGTAAGGCTGGCATGGCGAATCACACCTGTTAGCCAGATGTGTGTGATACCAAGATTGCGAATGGCGGCAATGGCTTCTTCAGAAATATCCGTAAACTTCCCGCAGCCGTTCTGACTGATTGTTCCGTATGGCAGTGTTTCAGGGTTTTTGTTCCCGAACAAACGTGGAAAAAGCTGATAGATATTGATCATTGCCTGAAGGTTAAATTTTTATGCCCTTCGACTCTCACGTTTTGAAGACGAGACAAGCTGCTCAGGGTGATTAATACCAGAAAATGTGAACTACAGTACCTTCACTTCGTATTCCTTGCTGATCAGGATGTTGGCTTTGGGTTTGAGTGCCTGCACCTCCTGATGTTCTTTTTCGAGAACCTGCATACGGTATTCGTTTTGAGGCTCCTTGCCGCGAACCACCTGTGCTTTCTTTGTTTCGTGATAAGTAAGTTCAATAAAAATACACAGATCAACATCATCCACCTTGATGGAGTATAATCCGTCGATGATGAGCATATCCACGCCACTGTAATCGGTTGTGAGCTGATCAATCTGTTCGGTCACAAGGTCGACACAAGGGCCGGTTGATGATAATCCCTGCTTGAACTCAGCGATATTCCGGTTGATGGTAGTCCAGTCGTATTCACCCGGTCCGACCACATTCTGGATACCATTGCTTTTGCGCCATTCGGTGCGTTCGAGCGGATGGATTCGGTAGTAATTGTCGATATGCAGCGGTTTGGCGATGATGCCATATTTGCGTAATCCCTTGGCGATCACATGGGCGAGTTCCGATTTTCCGGAGCCTGATTCGCCCGAAATCCCGATCATCATCTTGGGTTTTCGGTGCTGAAGAATGGTTTCGATAATGATTTCGCCGGCTTTCTGATGTTTTTCGGCGATGAGTAGTACGTCTCCTAACATAAGTATGCGTTTTTGTGGTAAAGATACGATTATTCGGAAGTTTGGAGTTCGAAGTTTGGAGTTTAGAATTGAAATAAACGATTAAATGAAAGAAATCCAGAAATAAAAAAACCTCCGATTGCCTTCAGGCAAGGAGGTCTTTTTGTGTGAATTCCACATCGAAAGTGAATCTATTTCTTCATTTTGCTTTCCAGTTCGTCCAAACGGTCATTGGCAGAGTGAATCATCATGGTCACACGAACAAAAGGCAATGCAACCAAGAGCAACGCTAATGAAGTGATCATTTCAAACCAGTTGAAGTTGATTATGTTTAACACTACACCAAGCAAACCGATCAGTGCGGCTAAAATTCCACCGGGAACTCCCAACGGACATCTGAGTTTTTTCTTTTCTTCCATTTGATTTAATTTATTGATTAATAACTACTTAATTTATTGATTAATTCTTGCTTTGTCGGTACACTTTTAAAAACAATTTGCTTGTCGATCAGCAAAGTGGGAACGGCATGAATCCCTAATTTCATGGTTCTTACCATGCCAATAGGCGAATTTGCCATGCTTTTCTTCAATACGAAGCGATCTTGAAACTGAGGCAATACCTCGTCCAGCAATCGCTTCATAATCCGGCAGTTCGGACAAGTGAGTGTGTAAAACATTTCAATTACAATCGGACTTTTTTCATTCATATTAACATCAGATAATTATATATAGAAATGGATTTATCTTTTCATCGCTGCTTAGAGACACGATTTGAATCGACGATAAAAGTAAGCAATCAATCAAAGCCTTATTCAATTTGGCTTAAATCTTCAGGTTCATGAGAAAAATCTACCGCAAAAAAAAGTCCGGCCATGAATCACAGCTGGACTATTTTCTCTTCATTTTCCCGATTTACTAAAAAACAAGCGTCTGTATTGATCGGGCCGGACTTTCAACTTCAACTGCTTTTCCGGCAATCCATAGGAAGTAATTCACTTTTTCATCACCCTGATTCATCACTACAACGGCGGTTTTTCCATCAGGATTCAGAAAAGCTGTAGCAAGTAATGAACTTCGGCTGACTGCACAGGCAATTCGTTTGGCCCCCGGACGAATGTATTTCGAGAAATGGCCGATATAAAAATATTCATTGGTATAGATCAACAGACCGGACCGGGTATCGCCGTGAACAGGTGCAAAACAGAAATTCCCTACATGATTTGGTCCGCCCTTTTCATCCAGCAGGATGTTCCAGTCGGTGAAAGCCACGCAACCATTGTTAAAATCATTGATCATATTGCGGCCATAGAGTTCTCCTAGGTTCCAGTCATCGACTTTGTTGAGGTCGAAATTCTCTTTACATCCTTCGGTAAAAATAAGATTGGTATTCGGATATGCCTGATTTACAAGCTTTACATTATCAAACATCGGTTTTCCGCCACTCCAGGTTTCATACCAGTGAAATCCGATTCCCCAAACATATTTGGCGGCTTCCGGATCATTGAGCATGATAGATGCACG
>CAZVKW010000034.1:24732-26571 GCA_964627945.1 uncultured Lentimicrobiaceae bacterium | reverse complement strand
TCCCTCTTTGCTCCCCCTGCTAGACTTGAACTAGCGACCCTCTGATTAACAGTCAGATGCTCTGACCAACTGAGCTAAGGAGGAATATTTGCTTATTGAGCGTGCAAAATTAAATCTTTTTAGTTCACCGACAAACTTTTCTGGGATTTTTTTCTGGATTTTGCCGGCCAATTCTTTACTATTTCACAATATTATTATGTATATAATTTATAACCAATTGTTTACTTCCTGTGTAACAGAACCCTTGCCCGGTAATTCCCGGCTATGACACCACTTATTGGCAGACTCAGCACATAAGCAATCAGACAAACCCAATCAGGAAAATAATGCCAAAGAATCAGAGATTGCAAGGTATAAATAAGGGGAGAAAGGATGATCATACCGGCAAATTTGATAGATGCTGTCCAGTGATCGTCCTTGATATATTTACTGAGAATCAACTTAATACTCCAATAAATAAGGAGATGATTGATCGCACCGTAAAGAAAAAACGGAAATCCAAAAATTGTAAACAGTTTACCGGCTTTTGGTTGGTGTGGTTGATGGCTTGAAAAATTGCCCGATGAAACTACTTCCTGATCCCCTTTCAATCGGGCTCCAAGATCTTCCTCTCTGTGCGGACGATTCACAATAGCCTTTTTGATTGGTTCGTAATGCTCTAGGTCCTGAATATCGATAATCAAAGAGCTGAGACCTTTGCGTACTTCCTCGAGTAAACTATTGGTTGCATGAATCGGATCAACCTGATACTGAGGCATGAAGTCTGCGGCATAAATGGGCTTTCCATAAGTGAGCAACAGATCCGATCGAAAACGCATATGATCTTCATACTGCAAACCTACCGGGATGATGGTGAGTCCGGGATTCGTTTTTCTGGCTGATTCGTGTGCAAAGCTTATCCTAGCCAAACCTTTTTGCAGGGGCCGTAAGGACCATTTTCGGTCATGATTTCCTTCGGCAAAAATCAGGATTGTTTCATTTTTTTTGAGAAGGTCAAGCACGATTTCCATCGTTTGATCATTCCGTTTTACGTTTTGCAGCCCGTCGCGGAAGCGATAAATTGGAATCATTCGTAAACTCGATAGCCAGTATCGCGCTGTGGCTGTAACAAAAATACTGGCCCGGGTCAGAAACCAGGGTTTACGCTTACTTGTAACAGCAATTACAACAGCGTCCATGAAGGCATTCTGATGGTTGGGCACAAAAATCACCGGCCCCTTATCAGGAACATTTTCAAGTCCGGAAATCGTAAACTTACGGTAAAATAAATGCGATGTCACGTAAGCATAACGCTTCAAAAAGTAATACAGTGGTCGTGGTCTTCTCATAAACATCAATAAATCCTATTTCTACAGATTTTCTGCCGAAAGAAGTGGTAAAAATAGAAAAGGAATCGGATAAATCAACAATCCTTTTTTAACGTGAGGCTGCAATCAGCCGGTTTATAAGTTCAAAAAGCTCGACAGGCTCGAATGGTTTCGAAACATAGTCGGTGCATCCGGCATCCATACACAGTTTGTGATGTTCGCTTCCGGCATAAGCTGTTACAGCAACAATCGGCAGATCCGGTCTGAACTGTCTGATATGCCTTGTTGCTTCGAGGCCATCCATCACAGGCATTTTAATATCCATCAGAATCAGTTCAATATCAGGCATTTTTTTTGCCATATCAATGGCTTCCAGCCCGTTTTTTGCAAATTCAAGCTTGAAGTTCCTGTTTTTAAAGATCTGTTTTGAATACAGAATATTCAATTCTTCATCTTCGGCCAGAAGAATTACTGGTTTGTATGATTTTCCTTCTGAAACCTCCTGAATTGGAGCTATTGTGGCTCTGATCTG
>CAZVKW010000034.1:23435-24632 GCA_964627945.1 uncultured Lentimicrobiaceae bacterium | reverse complement strand
ATCAGGTAAAATAAATTTGAAGTCGATCTCTTTCTCTTTGGCAACAGCTTCGTATTTCTGATAAACCTCCTCAATCAGTTCATTCATCAAAAATTTATCAAATTGCACCTGCATATTTCCAGTCATTAGCAATGAGACATCGAGAATATCTGAAATCGTATTCATCAACCTGTTCACGCTCATATTCATCGCTGCGATATATTCCTGCTTGTCTTTAGCAGGCATATCTTCATCGGCAATAAACTGCGCAAAACCCACGATCCCATTCAGAGGTGTACGCACTTCGTGTGAAATATTGTTGAGAAATGCCGTCTTCAGCCTACTGCTTGCCTCTGCCTTTTCGGTGGCCAATGCTAATTCGGTGTTTTTCGAAATGATTTCTTCATTCTGCTTGCGCAGTAGTTCGTTCAGCTGCAACAACTGCAGGTTTTGCTTTTCGAGTATGATTTTGCTTTCGTTGAGTTGGTCATGGTGAATACTGAGATCGCTTTCAAGGGCAACCAGATTGGTTGTGTTTCGGGCTACAATCAGAACTTTATCGGTATCCATAGCCGAGATCTGGGCCTCATAATACTCGATTTTGTCCTTTTCTTTGTTTTTCAGCTGATAGCTAATGATCTGAGTCTGACGTTTGGCAAGGCATTTATGAATTGCCGATAAGACATATTTAACCTGAGATTCATCAAATACATCCTGTAATTTGGCATTCTCCAGCACCTTTTTGTCGATATCCGGATATAGCTGTTCATTCACAAAAAAGTCGAGATAATTACCATCACGATCCAGAATAAAAAGCAGATCAGGCATTGATGACAAAACAGCCTGAAGTCTGGCACTTGTCTCGCGTAGATTTTCGGTTGCCTGTTTTTGTAAGGTGATGTCGATCAATACACCGATCGTTCCAATATATTCGTTATCAGGTGAATAAAGTGGGGATGCAGATACTGAAAACACTTTCCGCTCACCATTTTTATGAATCAGTATTGTTTCGTATGTTTCGGAAACATCGGACAGGCGTGATAAGGTTTTTTTCTTAAATGACTCAAATTCTTCTTTTGGTGAAAACTCTGCAAGTGATCTGCCAATCAATTCTTCGTGCGAATAACCCAGTATTCTGGCAAAGGTCTGGTTTACAAATACCATGTTTTCATTAGTATCTGTAATCCCTATTGCAGCATTGGCATTTTCGGCAAGGGT
>CAZVKW010000034.1:19122-23335 GCA_964627945.1 uncultured Lentimicrobiaceae bacterium | reverse complement strand
ACAAACAAGAGATCAGGAATAGCATCCACAATTTGTTTGTAATGATCATGCCCTTCTGCCTCGGGTGAAGTTGGAAGGGAAATACCTGTTTGAATCAGGCAACTGAGCTTTTCATTCTGATTATCTATGAAAGTTTTGGTAAACAAGAATTTATGATCACTTCCGTCTTTTCCTTTTAATCCGATTTGATACTTTTTTTCTGCAACAGTTTCGTCTGGAGCTATTTCTGTGGCGGAGATCACAAAGTTCGAAAACCGTAATTCATCAGTGTCCTTTTTATTGTAACCCAAAACTGTTCGAGCTGATTTATTGGCAAACACAAGTTGATCCTGTTCGTTCAGAATCAGAACGATTTGTGGAATATTTTCCACGATCACTTTCCAGCTATTTTGTCCCAAACCCATGTTCATCCATGTGTTTTATTGTCCGGAACTCCAAAAGGATAAAATAATCTCAAATTCTTCACTTTTGTTGGCCGACCTGTCATGTAAAATTATAATTAAAAGCACATTAAAACAACATAAAAAGAAGAAATATTTCATTTATTAAATATTCTATTGATTTGAGATAATGAGGTTTTCAATATCCGAAAAGTATATTAATGTCTGTAATTGCTGAACCTGGCTGTTAAACAATATGAAAACCACCATTTATATTTCCTATAGTGACCCTGATTATTCCTTTGAATCATAATAATTTCCGAACATAAGTTTACGATCTTTGTTCTCAAATAAGATCTAAAATACATGTCCGACATCGTTAAAACATATTCACCCCGTGAAGAAAAACTGAACGTAATCAGTCATTTTACAGGACTGTTATTGAGTATTATCGGATCCATCGTTCTGATTATCAAAGGGATTTCGAGTGGCACAGGATTATCAATTGTAAGCTACATTGTTTATGGTACAAGCATGATCCTATTGTATCTTGCTTCCACCTTGTATCACAATTCCAAAGAAGCTGAAAAACGAAGAAAACTCAAGGTTTTTGATCACGCATCCATATACGTTTTGATAGCAGGTACTTATACCCCTTTTTCACTTCTAGTGCTAAAAGGCGCATGGGGTTGGTCGGTTTTTGGCGTGGTCTGGGGCATTGCTCTTGCCGGAATCATCCTGAAATTGTTCTTTACCGGAAGGTTTAATATTGTATCGACCATCAGTTATATTCTGATGGGCTGGGTGGTTGTTGTAGCCATTAAACCTTTGATTGCCAACTACCAGACTGAAGGATTGATTCTGCTTCTTGGCGGAGGATTATTCTACACATTCGGGGCAGTTTTGTATTCAATCAAACGAATTCCATACAATCATGCCATTTTTCATTTCTTTGTACTGTTCGGAAGTCTGGCACATTATATTGCAATCTTGCTTTATACAACTTAATTCGATTTTGACCATCAAGCATTAATTCCGTACTTTGTGCTTTCAGGAATGTGTTTCAATGCTTTCTGAAAAAACTAAATAGATAATTTTAATCCATTTATATCTTATTTATAATTCTATCTTACTCTATATAAATGATTTACGGAATCGGAACCGATATTATTGAAGTGGCACGCATGCAGAAACATCTGGAAAACAGTCCGGCATTACGCAATAAGCTTTTCACTCAACTTGAACAGGAATATGCTGGTAAACACGCCACTGTTTATCAGCATTATGCAGCCCGTTTTGCAGCCAAAGAAGCATTTTTTAAAGCCCTCGGAACAGGTTATCGCTATGGAATGGCTTTTCACGAGATAGAGGTCGAAAATGATGAACTCGGCAAACCGGTGATCAATATTCACGGTAAAGTGAAAGAATTTGTTGAACAGCAAGGCATTATTCATATTCATCTCTCTATTTCTCATGTGAAAGAAATGGCCAGCGCTTTCGTTGTCCTTGAAAAGTAGTTTCTCGCAAAGGCGCAAAGGCGCAATGAATTTAATAGTAGTGTTTTAAACAGTAAAATTCATATAGATGACCGAAAATGAAATTGCTGCGATTATTGTAAATGCTTGTTTTCAAATCCATACGAAACTCGGGCCGGGACTGTTTGAATCAGTTTATGAGGAAATATTACATTTCGAACTCATCGAAAGTGGCTTATATGTAGAAAGACAAAAGACAATTCCTGTAATCTGGAAGGATGAGCGAATGGATGTTGGATTCAGAGCCGACCTGATTATTGAAAATAAGGTGATCATAGAGATTAAATCTGTTGAATCTATAGCTGCTGTCCATAAAAAGCAGTTACTGACTTATTTAAAAGTCACAGGAATGAAACTTGGATTATTGATAAATTTTAACGAAGCGCTTATTAAAAATGGAATAACCCGAATTGTAAACGGACTGTAATGAATCAGATTCCTAAACTAAAATCATTCTTCATATTAATCTTCCCTGCGTCTTTGTGCCTTTGCGAGAAAGCCTCATAACTTCATAAGCATTACTTTTGCCTTTTAATCTGAACCCATTTATGGAAGATAAACGTTCCAATACCATACTTCGCAAACCCGAATGGCTGGCAACGAAAGTTCCTGCCGGAAAATCATATCTATCAGTTAGACAAATAGTTGAAACAAATAAACTTCACACCATCTGCACCAGCGGACATTGCCCGAATATGCACGAATGCTGGGGAAGAGGCACCGCAACCCTAATGATTCTGGGTGATATCTGCACTCGTTCGTGTGGTTTCTGCAATGTGAAAACAGGTCGCCCCTTGCCCGCCGACCTTGAAGAGCCTGCACGCGTCGCAGAATCTGTCAGACTGATGCATTTGAAACATGTAGTGCTTACATCCGTCGACCGCGATGATCTGAAAGATGGCGGAGCTGCCATTTGGGCTGAAACAATACGCGCTATCAAGCAATTGGATCCTGCACCCACCATCGAAACCCTGATTCCGGATTTTGATGCAAAGGAAGAGCTTATCCTTCAATTGGTTAAGGCAGGACCGGAAGTAATCTCGCACAACCTCGAAACAGTGAGAAGAATCACACCATGGGTGCGTAGCCGTGCCAAATACGACAAAAGTCTGAAGGTCCTTGAAATACTTTCTGCATCGGGTGTTCGTACAAAATCCGGTATCATGCTCGGACTGGGCGAAACTCCTGAAGAAGTTCTCGAAACCATGGACGATATGCTGAAAGCCGGTGTTCAGGTAATGACTATCGGACAGTACCTGCAGCCAACGCGTAATCATCTCCCTGTGGTTGAGTATATTAAACCTGAACAATTTGCTTATTACGAAACCGTAGGACTGAAACGCGGTTTCCGTCATGTTGAAAGTGGTCCGCTGGTACGAAGTTCATATCATGCCGAAAAACATTTGCTGTAATGACGCCTGAAATTACTTTTCGCGATCTCGGTCAGATGAAATATGATCAGGCATGGGATTTTCAGGAAAATCTGCTTCAGGAAGTAATTAAAACGCATTCTATCGCTGATCAAACGCATGGTGGATATTTCCTGCTGGTCGAACATTCGCATGTGTTTACCCTCGGAAACAGCGGCAAGGAAGCCAATCTACTGGTGAATGAGGATTTTCTGCGTTCAAAAGGAGCCGAATTCTACAAAATCAACCGTGGAGGAGACATCACCTATCACGGTCCGGGACAGATAGTTGGCTATCCGGTGATCCATCTTAACAGTTTTCATATTGGCATCCGCGAATATGTTCATCGGTTGGAAGAAGTGATTATCCGAACGCTGAGATATTACGGAATTGAGGCTTCCAGGCTGGATGGCGCGGCTGGCGTATGGCTCGACGCAAGTGAAAAGTCAAAATCAAGGAAAATATGTGCCATGGGTGTGCGGGTAAGCCGGGGTGTGACCATGCATGGATTTGCTTTCAACATCAATACCGATCTGAGTTTTTACAATCTGATCAATCCCTGCGGATTTACTGATCGAGGTGTAACTTCGCTTTCGAAAGAATTAGGCAAAGAAATTGATTTACAGGAAGTGAAAAACCACCTCCGAACCTCATTCACAGAAGTGTTTGAATGCGAATTGATTACAGACTAAACAAAAATCTTTTTGAAACATCTGCGGCGTTTGTGCTGAATGTGTTCGTAGTTTTTCCAGTTTGAAATTACCTTCAGATTGGTTTCAAAAATCCCGGTTGTCTCAATAAACTTCAAACCATGAGTGGTCATCTCCGCTTGTAATTCAGCCTGTAACATGACAATAGCACCGGTTGAATGATATTCTTTTCTGATTCC
>CAZVKW010000034.1:0-19022 GCA_964627945.1 uncultured Lentimicrobiaceae bacterium | reverse complement strand
ACATCAAATGCATCGTTTAATATCTCGAACAGCTTAGGAGCATAAGGCGCAAGTTCCTTTGTGGAGTTAAAATGCAGTACTTCAATATTATGACGTTTCTTAACTATTTCGGCACCACGCATAGCTTTTTCCTGGGCCGGACCTTCCAAAGTAAGTCTGAACTCAAGCCAGTCAATTTCCTTTTCGTAGCCGTTATTTTCGATAAACTTCTGATAATAAGGTAAATGATACACCGAAGCAATGGAGGCAAGGTGCTCAAATCCTTCGATAAGCAAACCTTGCAGATCGAGGTTTGAAAATCCCAGCGGGCCATAAACACCGCTCATCCCCTGATCTTTCAACCATTCTTCAGCCGTTTTCAGCAATGCATTGGCCACCTCGGGATCGTTGATGCATTCAAAACGGGTGAAACGACCCATGTTTTCGTTGCGAAAAGCATTGTACAAATGATTGACTATGGCGCCAATACGACCAACTGTTTTGCCATCTTTCTCGGCAATCCAGAATTTGGCATCACAGAAATCAAAAGCAGGATTGGTTTTGGCGTGCAGTACTTTAAGCTCATCATTGATCATTGGAGGAACCCAGTTTTTTTGATCACGATAAAGCGTAAAAGGGAGTCCAACGAACTCCCTGAAATCTCTTTTACTCGATAATTCTTTGATTTTCATTGCTTTATATTTTTAAACCACAAAAGGGTTTATCAGGCATGAGAATGTTTTAAACGGTTCCTTTGATTTCCTTATTGAGGAGTTTGTCGTTGTATTCCTCAAGAAACTTAAGGTGTGTATATAAACTCGGAACGATGGATTCAACCGAACGATAGAATTTTGATTTATCACGGGTTTCCTTGCTCATGAGACGGTCAGAAATATGAAAGTGATTCATGAAAAAGATCAATACGCTCAGGATAAAGATTCCTTTCAGAATTCCGAAAAAGATCCCCAGAATCTGATTAATAAATCCAAGAAGCAGCATATCGGTGAGTTTCTCAACCATTTTCCCGATCAGATTCACAACAACCACCACCAGAACAAAGGTGACAACTAGCGAAATAATCCACAGATGCCGCGAATAGAAACTGAATGTTTCGCTGATGAAAGCTGCCATAAATTCAGAAAAGATCATGGCGGCATAAACACCCAGAAGAAGCGCCAGCAATCCGGTGAGTGAGGCAATAAAGCCTTTTTTAAAACCTTCTATTGCCGACAGAGCCAGCAGGGCGATGATGATAAAATCGAGGACGTTCATATCAGTGGATTTTCAGGCGTCGTGTAAGTTCAGTCGAAAAAACAAATTCCTTGAGTTCGGGATTTTCCGTTTCTAAAATGGAATACTTATCACCTTCCCACCAAAGCTGACCCTGGTAAAGGAAACTGATTTTTTGTCCGATTTGCAGCACCGAGTTCATATCATGTGTGTTGACCACCGTGGTAATATTGTATTCCTCTGTAATCTCGCTGATCAATGCATCAATTACTTCGGCGGTTTTGGGATCGAGGCCCGAATTGGGTTCGTCGCAAAACAAATAGCTCGGGTTGTTTGAAATGGCTCGGGCGATAGCCACACGTTTCATCATCCCACCGCTGATTTCTGAAGGGAACAGTTTATTTACGTTATCGAGATTCACCCGTTTCAGGCAAAAATTTACCCTTTCTAGTTTCTCTTCAACTGTGAGATCGGTAAACATATTGAGTGGAAACATGATGTTTTGTTCTACTGTGAAAGAATCGAACAAAGCTCCACCCTGAAATAGAACGCCCATTTCCTTGCGGATATCGGTTTTTCTTTTCTCACTCAAGGATGAGAAGGGGCGCTGATCAAATTCGATGCTGCCCTGGTCGGGATTGAGTAGACCAATGCAGCATTTCATAAATACTGTCTTCCCCGACCCGCTCTGTCCGATAATCAGATTGGTTTTTCCTTTCTCGAAAACAGTACTGATGCCATGAAGCACCTGTTTTTCGTTAAACGATTTGCTGACGTCTTTTACTTCGATCATACCAGCAGCATTTGGGTGAGAATAAGGTCGAAAAAGATGATCAAGATACTACTGTAAACCACGGCTTTGGTGCTTGCGCGGCCAACTTCTACAGAACCACCTTCAAGATTATATCCCAGATAACCTGATACTGAGGATATTATAAAAGCAAAGACAAGGGTTTTAATAATGGCATAAATCACAGTAAATGGTTCAAACCATCCCTGTAATCCTTCAATATAATCAACACTGGCAACCAGTCCGGTAAAAACACAAGCGAACCAACCTCCGGCCAAACCTAAAGCGATGCTGAAAATGATAAGCACAGGATTGAAAAACATGCTTGCAGTTATTTTAGGCAGAATCAGGTAGTTAGCCGGATTGATTCCCATCACCCTGAGGGCGTCGATCTGCTGTGTAACACGCATGGTGCCTATTTCAGAAGCAATTCTGGAGCCCACTTTACCTGCCAAAATCAAACTGATGATGGTGGGCGAAAACTCAAGTATCATCATCTGACGCGTGGTAAAACCCACCATTGTGAGTGGAATAAGCGGAGAATCAATGTTATAGGCTGTCTGAATGGCAACGATTGCACCCGTAAAAACGGAAATGATCGCAACGATTCCAATTGAATCGACACCAAGACCGATGAATTCGACAAACAGCTGTTTTCTGAAAACAAGCCATTTGTCGGGACGTTTGAAAGTTTCAAACATCAGGATCAAATATTCTCCCAGCATTTTCAGCATTGTCCCGGCATAAATTCGTCGATAAAAGTACGAATAATTGCATAGTTTTTCTCGCTCAAAATAAAGATTCAGATAGAAATACCGATCAGTATAAATTGGTGCTTCACACAGGAAATCTCCTATTCAACTGTGAAATCTGATCACGTATATCGCCTGGTTTTTTGAATCTTTAACAATTTATTACACAAATACCTCATTATCTGTATGATACATAAGAGTCTCAAGGGCGCCTCTTTTCGCGGATAATCAGTAATTTTGCCGCATGAAATACCGAATACTGCGTAAGAGCATTTATATTTTCCTGTTTTCAATCCTGATTGGAATGATTTCGGTATCCTGTTCGAGCCTCAGGAAGCCGGTCAGGCCTGTGCAGAAAATGCATAAAAAGAAACGCAACTGCGACTGTCCGAAATGGAGTTATCAGTTGAATCCAATCGTAAATGAGGATGAAAAAGAAGCCTGAGCTGAGGGAAATCCTTCATCAACATCTGCCGGAAGGGGCTGTTGAACCGGTTGCAAGCGCCATTGTTGAGCATCAGATCGGGTTCAGGATTACCAGACCACGGGCAAGCAAACTGGGCGATTTCAGACCTTCATTGCGTGGAGGAATACATCGGATTTCGGTAAACGGTAATTTGAATCCATTCAGCTTTCTCATCACATTTATTCATGAACTGGCTCATTTATACGTATTTAAGCAATATGGCCGGCGTGTTAAACCTCATGGAGAGGAATGGAAACAAATGTATCGGCAATTGATGCAGGCTTATCTTGAACTTCAGGTTTTTCCTGATGAAATGAAGCATATCCTTATACGTTCGGTTGAAAAAGCAAGAGCAACAGATTCAGGAGATGTGGAATTATCGCGTATCCTGAAACAATACGATCCTCCTCAGACTCAGGATAGTGGATTTGTTGAGTTGGCGCAGCTTGCCGACGGAAGTTACTTCAGAATCAAAGACGGAAGGTTTTTTCAAAAACTGCATATCCGCCGAAAAAGGTTCAAATGTGCTTGCATTGCCTCAAAAAGGTTGTATCTTTTCAGTCCGGTTGCAGGTGTAAGCCCTGCATCGGAAGAAGAAATGAAAATATTTTTGAATCACATAAGACTCACTAAATCTAAAAGATAATGAATCCAACAAACCACAACTACTGTGTCATCATGGCCGGGGGTGTTGGCGCCCGTTTCTGGCCCATGAGCACTACAGCCCGTCCGAAGCAGTTCATCGATGTTCTGGGGATCGGACAAACTTTGTTGCAGATGACTTTTAACCGATTATCGAAAATCTGTCCGCCCAGCCAGATTTATATCGTAACAAATACCATCTACCGCGAACAGGTGCTCGAGCAATTACCAGCAATACGTTCGGAACAGGTTTTATGCGAGCCCGCACGCCGCAATACAGCTCCGTGCATCGCTTACGCCAATCATGTCATCATGCAGAAAGATCCTGAAGCTGTGATCGTTGTGGCACCCTCTGACCATATTATTCTGAACGAAGCCCAGTTTACCGAAAACGTGAACGATGCCATAAAAGCCGCCACCGAAAACGACTGGCTGATCACGCTTGGCATTGAACCAAGCAGGCCTGATACAGGTTATGGTTATATCCAGTTTCGCGAAGGATCCGTTCTTTCCGAGATTCCACGCATGAAGAAAGTGAAAACTTTCACCGAAAAACCAACCCTCGAAATAGCTCTCTCTTTCCTCGAAAGTGGTGATTTCCTTTGGAATTCAGGCATTTTCATCTGGTCGCTCAAGACCATTCATCACGCATTTGAACAACATTTGAACGAGGTGAACGAACTGTTTCGTGAAGGTTCAGCAAAATACGGAACAAGCGAAGAAGAAGAATTTATCAAACAAACCTATTCCGTTTGCCGGAACATTTCGATCGATTATGGTGTAATGGAAAAAGCTGACAATGTGTATGTTATGTCGGTAGATTTCGGCTGGAGTGACCTTGGAACATGGGGATCATTGTATGAAATCAGGAACAGGGACGAAAACAATAACGCTATTGTCGGCAATCACGTTATGACCTATGATTCGTTTGGCTGTATTGTAAATATGCCAAAAGACAAACTCGTTGTAATGCAGGGACTTACAGACTATATTGTTGTAGAAGAAGATGGATCTCTGTTGATTTGCCGGAAAGAAGACGAGCAGCAAATCAGGCAGTTTGTGAATGACATCAAAGTTGATATGGGAGAAAAATACATCTGATCAACCGAATAATTCATTACCAGTAACAACCGGTGAAATCATTTACCGGATTTTTTCTTTATTCAAATCGGAATTGATCTGATCATGAAGTCAGTTTATTTAGTATTTCTTTTCTGTATTTGTTTATTTCCTTCTCTGGCTCAGGTATTGCCTGACGAAAGACATCCAGACTGGTTTCAGATCGCTCGCAATCAACGATTTAGAATACCTGAAAACAGCGTTGATGTTACTGATTTTGGTGCCTGGGGCGATGGTGGTCATGATGATACCGAAGCCATCAGGCTGGCCATACAATCTTTTGGAGGAAATTCCGGGATTGTTTATTTTCCGGCCGGATCATACAGAATCACCCAAACAATTTCGTTGCCTGACAGCCTGATCCTGCAGGGAGAATCAGCCGAAACGGTTCATTTGCTGCTCGATCCCGGAGATCAGGCCATGCACGGAATCAGCATATCATCAGAACAGTCAGAAAATTTTGTCGCAATTGACTGGATTGGTCCAGAAAAAGATAATCGCTTTGTTTCGAGTGCCAAACCGAAATGGAATATTGGCGATTTCATTGAGATCAGACAGGAAAACGGAAGCTGGGATGTCGTTCCTGCAGACTGGGCGTTGAATTCGGTTGGGCAAATCACTGAAATTGCTGCCTTGAATGGCGATACCGTCTTTGTGAAAAGTCCGTTTCGGATCAATTTTGACACGGCCCTACATGTAGAAGTCAGAAAAATTGTGCCCAGAGTGAATACAGGTGTTGAATGTCTGTCTATCAAACGATTAAACACAATTGAGACCGACCCCGGCTCGAATATTTATCTCGCTTATGCAGCCCATTGCCGGATTGCAGGTGTAAAAAGCGACAGCAGCTCTGGAAGTCACATTTCGGTCAACGCATCGGCCAACATTTTGATTAAAGGATGTTATCTGCATCATGCTTTCCTTTATGACGGAAGTGGAACACGCGGCTATGGTATTACACTTAGTATGCACAGCAGTGAATGTCTGATACTTAACTCCGTTTTCAGACATTTGAGGCATGCCATGATGGTGAAAACCGGTTCTAATGGAAATATTTTTGCTTACAACTATTCCGTAGATCCATACAGAAGCGAGCTCATTCATGATTTATCAGGAGATATTTCACTGCATGGTCATTATGCCTTTTCGAATCTTTTTGAGGGAAATATTGTGCAGAATATCATTACCGACCATTTCTGGGGGCCATCCGGACCGTGGAACACTTTCTTTCGAAACCGCAGCGAATTATATGGTATCATTATGACTTCCAGCTCATTACTCGAAACAAGCAGTCAGAATTACATCGGAAATGAAGTTACTGCTTCGAATTATCCATATGGCCAGTATATACTCAGTGGTGAAGATCAGTTTCAGTATTCAAACAATATCAACGGAGCTATTATTCCTCCCGGAACGGAGGTTCTGAATGATGAAAGCTATTTTCTTACAAGTTCTCCTGATTTTTGGACGGAAAATCTTGTCTGGCCATCGATAGGATATCCAAATGAATTGGGAGAGGGCTCAGTGCCGGCAAAAGACAGATATCTTTCGGATATTGTTCCTGTATTTTGTCCAGGCGATACCAATCTAACGTATAAAACTGAATATCAGGAAGATGCCTCTCGAATGAAATTGTTTCCTAACCCGGCTAACGGAAGATTTACGGTATATATTCAGTCCGGAGATGAAAGAATTGAGTTTCGTTTGATCTCGTTAACCGGACAGTGTGTTGATATGTTTTCAACGGTTTCAGGAAATAGCGGAGCCGGAATCTCCATCGAATTAAAAAACCATCCCCAGCCCGGAATGTATTTCCTTGAAGCCAAATCAGAAAGCGGCCACAAAAGCGTGCAAAGGATCGTGCTGTATTGAAAGTTCAGTGTATTTTTGACCAAAATTCAACTTATGGACACCGGTTTGAAAAGCTTTCTTCAAAAAATCAGTCTGAAACCTGTAAAAGTCAATTCAATCGAAGAAATAGCCTCATCGGTTTTTGTGATCAGTTTTGACCGGAAACATGATTTTCTTGCCGGACAGGTGCTTGCAATCAGCACGAATGCTGATATTCCACCAAGGCTTTACAGTATCTGTAGCGGTCCGGATGATTCCGAAATGTCAATTTTATTCAGCGAAAAACCCGATGGATTGCTCACTCCGCGACTCGCTGATCTTAAATCTGGTGATGAATTGCTTGCTTCAGCACCTTTCGGAGCCTTTTTAGGAGACGACAAACTGGCCTGGTGGATTGCTTCCGGAACGGGTATTGCTCCATTCCGATCGATGATCAGGGCCGGACTTGGAAGCAAAAACAAGCTGATTCATGGCGGCAGAACGGCTGATTCATTCTATTTCTCAGAAGAAATGACTTCGCTTTTTAGCAATCGCTATCTTCGCTGCTGCTCTCAGGAAAGTGCTGACGGACTGTATAATGGAAGGTTGACGCAATGGCTCAAAGATCAACATCAAATTCCTTTAGATCAGATGTACTATCTCTGTGGCAGCGCCGAAATGGTGGTCGAAGTGAGGGATATCCTTGTAAACAAAGGCGTTACGATCGAACACATTATGTCAGAGATATATTTCTGAACCGAAATAACGATGCGGAAAGTTTGGATAAGAATTCTGACAGAAAACCGTAGAATAATATTTTTACAACAAGAAGAATACTATTCGAAAAAACGCGAATTTTGAAGTGAATAGCGGCAGCATTCTGTTTATTGCCAAAAAAATATAACCCTTTGGATTTTTCATTTGCTGCCTGCCCCATCATTGATCCAAAACCAGAAATTTGTTCATGCCATGAACCTCTTTACACAAATTATCGCCAAAAAAGCCCGCACACTTTTTCTATTGCTTTTTGTGGTTTTTTTCTTCTATAAATCTGATGCACAGATTATTATAAATGAATATTCGGTTTCCAACCTTTCTTCTTTTCCTGATAACTACCAAAAATATGAGGATTGGTTCGAACTTCGGAATATAGGCAGCACAGCGGTAAGTCTGGGAGGCTATTATCTAAGCGATAATCCTGCCAATCCAATGAAATTTACCATTCCCATCGGCATTACACTTCAGCCGGGTAGCTATTACCGGATTTGGGCATCAGGAAGGAATGAAGTCATTTTTAACCACCTGCATACCAATTTCAAACTTACGCAAACGAAAGATAATCCTGAATTTATTGTATTAACAGCCCCGGATGGTACCATTCTGGATCAAATACAATTGAGCAAAACCATGAAGGACCATTCACGCGGTCGATCGCTTGAGGACATCGACAAATGGGTTGTATTTACAAATCCCAGTCCGGGCGGGGCAAACGGAAGCGTTTCCTATACAGATTATGCTCCAAAACCGACTGTGAATTTACCTGCTGGTTTTTATCAGAACACTGTCACGGTTGAACTTTCCTCTCCTGATCCCGATCTTGAAATCCGCTACACAACCAATGGCAGCGAACCTACAGCTACTTCCTCACTTTACGCCGAACCTATTACGATCAGTCAGAATACCATCCTCATTGCCCGATGCTACAGCACAGATCCTGAAATGCTATCCGGCTGGCTTGAGTTCAACAGCTATTTTATCAATTCGGAACATACGCTGGCAGTGGTTTCTGTGTCAGCGGCAACATTGGATGATCTGCTCAATGGGAATGGAGGTTTGGTGCCTTTCGGTACTTTTGAGTATTTCAATAAAAATGGCGTCAGGACCAACATTGGTTATGGAGAATTCAACGAACATGGTCAGGATTCCTGGGTGCATCCGCAACGAAGCATCGACTATATCACGCGCGATGAGTGCGGTTACAATTATGCAATCCGAGATACCTTAATCTCGATCACCGACCGAAATGAATATCAGAGGATCATTCTCCGTGCTGCCGGCGACGATAACTATCCGGGCATCGATTCGAGCGCCCTGTTGCGCGATATGTTCGTTCAGAACACTGCCCAGCTCAATGGAATGAACCTCGATGTGAGAAAAGGTGAAAAAATTGTCATGTATGTCAATGGTCAGTTCTGGGGCGTTTATGGAATCCGTGAAAAAGTTGACGATCCTGATTTCACAGATTTATATTATGGTCAGGATAAATATCACTTGTATTTTTTGCTACTCTGGGGCGGAAGCTGGGCTGAATATGGCGGTGATGAAGCCTGGGCAGACTGGAATGATTTGCATGATTTCGTTAAGTACAACGATATGAGCAATCAGGAAAATTTCGAATATGTCAAAACACGTCTCGATTATAAGAGTCTGGCCGATTATATCATCATCAATTCTTTCGTTGTGTGTTCCGACTGGATCAACTGGAATGTGGGCTGGTGGAGGGGCACCAATCCTGAAGGAGGACATCAGAAATGGGGATATATCCTATGGGATGAGGACGCTACTTTTAATCACTATATCAATTATACAGGATTACCGAGCACATTACCTGATGTTTCTCCCTGTTTCCCTTACAACCTGCCCTACGACCCGGAAGAACATATTTTGTTGCTCAACCTTTTAAGAAACAATGAGGAATTTGACCAATATTTCAAATCAAGATATATCGACCTCTACAATACGACTTTCAAACCTGTTAATATGATTTCGTATCTGGATGAACTTTCCGGCAAAATGGCCCCTGAAATGCCTAAACATATCCAGCGCTGGGGAGGAAGTATGTTTGAATGGGAACATAATGTACAGAAAATCAGAAATTTCATCAATGCCCGTTACGATTATCTTCCCACAGGAATGGAATCCTGTTTTGATCTGAATGGTAATTATCTCTATCAGGTACAGGTTGAGCCTGCTGGTACCGGAACCATCGAACTGAACTCACTGCTGCTCGAAGAATTCCCCTGGCAGGGAACCTATTTTGGTGGTTTACCAGTGAATTTGAAAGCTATTCCTGCAAATTCGAACCTCGAATTTGATTACTGGGAACTTACAAACCATGTTGTAACACCGGATATCACCTCTGCAGTGGTACAATTCTTACCAAATATGAACGACAATATCGTCGCCCATTTCCGTTACAAAACATATGCAGATAGTCTGGTTATCAATGAAATAAATTATAATTCTTCAGACACATTCAATCCAGGCGACTGGATTGAAGTATATAACCCAATGCCCTATACACTTGACATTTCGGGCTGGGTGTATAAAGACGAGGATGATGCACATGCATTCACTTTCCCTGAAGGAACCAATATTGAATCAGAAGGCTATCTGGTATTATGCACTGACGGAGCTGCATTTACCGCACTCTTCCCCGAAGTGGGCAACTACATTGGTGACGCTGGTTTCGGGCTCAATGGCAGTGGCGAACTGATCCGGATTTATAACCCTTCCGGAACCCTGATCGATCAGGTAACATACAGCGACACAGCCCCATGGCCAACAGAACCTGATGGAAACGGGCCTACACTGGAATTGATGAAACCCATATTAGACAATTCGCTTCCCGAAAGCTGGATGGCTTCGCCATTGCACGGCACTCCTGGAGCCGAAAACAGTCAACTGGTTAGCATTAACGAAACTGCCGTGAATCAGCAAAATATCCGTTTGCACATTATACCAAATCCGGTAAACACAACTGCATTGGTAAGTTTTGAAGGAATGAAAGGCACATCACAATCAGACCTGCTTTACCTGACCAATATGCTGGGAAATACGGTACGCAGTTTCATGCTTACTGATGGCAACGAAACACGTATTAGTCTTGAAGGCCTGCCATCCGGAGTGTATGTGGTTCATTACCGCAAAGCCGATGGCCGCACTGCCCAACAGAAAGTGGTGCATTAAGGAGTCGGGAGCTCGAAGACCGAAGTCGGAAGATCGGAGACCGGAGTTTGATCGTTTTCTGGCAAGGTATTATGTGTTTTGACTTAAGCGACATAGCGACTTGAGAGAAGTTGTTGAATGAAATTTTGTCAAAGAGACTATCTCATTGAGCACAATCAGTCGCACAGAAAAAAGAGAATCCGGCTGATGTAAAAAAATCGCGACCTTTGCAAGCAAATATCCCCGCTGCATCATGGAAAAAGAAGCCCTTTTCGGTAAAACACCGGATGAACTCAAACAGATTGTCAGTTCAGCCGGACTTCCGGCCTTTGCCGCTAAACAATTGTCCGAATGGCTGTATAAGAAACAGGTTGCCTCTTTTGAAGAAATGACCAATCTTTCGAAAAATGCCCGACAGATGCTCGAAGAGAAGTATACTGTTGGTCTTTCAGCACCCACAAAAGTACAGGTATCAGCCGACAGGACGAAGAAATATCTGTATCAGACAAAGAATCAGCGTTTTATTGAGGCCGCTTATATTCCGGACGATGACCGCGCCACGCTTTGTGTTTCATCTCAGGTGGGATGCAAAATGGGATGTCTGTTCTGCATGACTGGCAAACAGGGCTTTCAGGCACAACTGACTGCCGGAGAAATTGTCAATCAGATTGTTAGTCTGCCCGAGAAAGAAAAGCTAACGAACATTGTTTATATGGGCATGGGCGAACCATTTGATAACCTCGAACAGGTGATGCGTAGCCTCGAAATTCTGACTTCTGACTGGGGACTGGCTATGAGTCCGCGCAGAATCACTGTTTCCACCATTGGGATTATCCCGTCGATGAAACAGTTTCTCGAACAATCAGATTGCCATCTGGCGGTGAGTCTGCATAGTCCGTTTCATGACGAAAGACGCAAACTCCTGCCCATCGAAAACGTATATCCGGCCGCATCTGTGGTCGAAGTACTGCGCAATTACGATTTTGGCAAGCAGCGACGTGTATCCTTCGAATATATTATGTTTAAAGGCATCAATGATGGTCCGGCACAGGTGAAGGAACTGGCGCGATTGCTCAATGGTATGCGATGCCGCATCAACCTTATCCGCTTTCATCCAATTCCCGGAACCTCACTGAAAGGTTCTGACAATGCTACAATAGAGGCATTCAGAGATGCCTTGCTTGAAAAAGGAATCCGGACCACAATACGCGCTTCGCGCGGACTGGATATTCTGGCGGCATGCGGCCTGCTGTCGACGAAAGAACTGGTAAAGAAACAGGAATCGGATTTCTGATCTACCCGACAATTCGCATCTGATCGTTAATTCCTGGAGTTTTTCTTAGATTCTTGCGTTATAATTCACTTATAATTCATTAAATATCTGTGGATTAACAATTTTTATACATCCATTTGACTTACAATGGCATAGTTCGGATTAATTTAGCCTTTTAAATCAAGGAGTTTGCACCGTTATCTGCTACTTTTATTTTTCATTGTTACTACATGCGCTCTGCATGCTCAGGAAACATTCTATATTCAGGGCCGTGTATTTTCAGCCGACAGCCTGAAAGAAATTCCCGATGTGCATATTATCAGCAAGTTGAACAGAAGAGGAACGATCAGTCTGCCTGACGGCACTTTTATCGTTAAATCAGCACCCAACGATTCACTGATGTTCACCATGATGGGCTTTGACCGCAAGATTGTGACTGTTACCGAAAAGATGCTTCAGGAAGGTGAACGCATTTCTGTTTTAATGCGCCGTGACACTATCCTGATGCAGGAAGTAATCGTTCGCTCCTTTTATGATTATCAGACATTTAAATATCTGATTGTCAACATGAAACCTTTAAAACCTGTCAATCTCGAATCGATGGAAAGCGAACTTCAGACAAGTCTGGAGGAAGTACGATCTTTTCCTGCATCGGCAAGCGGACCAGTGCAGGCATTGTATAACCATTTTAACGAAATGGCGCGTTTACAGCGCCGGATGGAGCACAACAGGCAATTATACAATGAACAACTGATCCTCGAAGGTAAAATAGAGGATACGATCCCGGCATTACCCCAGCATCTGATCGAAAGAAAAGTAAAATAATTAGACCTTACTGTTTAGCAATCCAGTTTCGGGCATTGACAAATGCCTCGATCCATGGGCTCACCTCATCATTTTTGCGTTCCGGCGGGTAATAGGCCCATTGCCAGGGCAGAAAAGCACGCTCAAGATGCGGCATCATGGCCAGATGACGCCCATCATTTGAACAGATTCCTGCCACAGCCCAGTCGCTTCCGTTTGGATTGGCCGGATATTCCTCATGACCATAAGTCATCACGATATTGTATTTGTCGCGGTACATCGGGAAACTGAATTTTCCTTCTCCGTGTGCAACCCAGATTCCAAGATGTTTACCGGTCAGACTTCCGAGCATCACGCTTTCGTTTTCCTCAATTTCAACTGTCAGGAATGCCGATTCGAATTTACCCGATTCATTATGCTTCATCACTGGTTTTTCGGGATGATCGGGATGAATTAAACCAAGTTCCATCATGAGCTGGCAACCATTGCAAACACCCAGACTTAAAGTATCATGACGTTCATAAAACGCATCAAGTGCAGCTTTAGCCTTCTCGTTGTAAAGAAAAGCGCCAGCCCAGCCTTTGGCCGAACCAAGTACGTCGGAGTTGGAAAATCCTCCCACAAAAACGATCATCTTCACGTCTGTGAGGTCTTCTCTGCCGCTGATCAGGTCAGTCATATGAATATCTTTCACATCGAAACCGGCCAGATAAAGTGCATAAGCCATTTCACGGTCTCCGTTCACACCCTTTTCACGGATGATGGCTGCCTTGATTCCGGTAGGTTTACGCCGATTCAGGTCTATTCCAAACTGCGCTGCCTTTCCCGTAAATGAACGGTGAAAACTGAATTGAAGGTCCTGACGTTTGTAGTTTTTGTAACGTTCGTGGGCCATTCGCTCACCACACTGCTTTTTATCGAGCAAATACGAGGACTTGAACCAAACATCGCGCATGGTATCGATATCGAAACAGTATTTTTCCTGCTGGTGGCGGATGGTAAGGGTTCTTTCAGGAGTGGGTTGGGCAATAGAAACGAAGCTTATACCCGCGTCTTCGAGAATGCTGCGCACAGCACTGTCTTTTTTTACCTGAATGATCACCGAAGGTTTTTCGCTGAACAAAAGGCTGAAAATATCATAACGCTTGCATGATGTCAGATCAACTGCCAGACCTTGTTCGCAATTGGCAAAAGTCATTTCGAGCAGACATGTAATCATACCCCCCGACGAAATATCGTGTCCAGCCAGAACGAGGTTCTGATTGATCAGATTTTGTAAAGTATTGAATACCAGTGCAAAATATTCTGTATCTTTGATATCCGGAGCAAATTTGCCAATTTTATTCAGAACCTGAGCCAGACTGCTTCCGCCCAGATGGTATTCATCGCATGAAAAATCAATATAAAGAAGCTCGGTTTCAGCTACATTTTTCATAACCGGACTTACGGCTTTTTGCAGATCACTTGTTTCACCAACAGCTGTGACGATCACCGTTCCTGGAGCAAGAACTTTTTTACCTCCCGGATATTTCTGGGTCATCGAAAGAGAATCTTTTCCTGTTGGAACATTGATTCCCAGATCGATACAAAAATCACTCAATGCTTTAACTGCCTTGTATAAGCGGTTATTTTCGCTTTCGTTACGTGCAGGCCACATCCAGTTTGCACTGAGGGAGATGCCTTTCAAACCACCTTCGATGGGTGTCCATACGATGTTGGTGAGTGCTTCGGCAACCGAAAGGCGTGAAGCTATGCGTGAGTCGATCAGTCCGGCAACGGGAGCATGCCCGATGGCTGTTGCGATTCCTTTTCGCCCCTGAAAATCGAGTGCTGTGATACCTAAATTATTCAGTGGTAACTGCACAGGGCCAGCGCACTGTTGCAAACCAACTCGTCCGGTAACCGAACGGTCCACCTTATTGGTAAGCCAGTCTTTACAGGCAACAGCTTCAAGCTGAAGTACCTGATTCACATAGTAATACAGTTTATCACCCTCGAGAAAAAGGTCTTCAAATTTGTATTTTTTATGGGCATCTTCGAGCACTGTTTTGGGTGCTTTTCCGAAGAAATGATCCAGTTTAAGGTCGATCGGAGAACTTTTATCGTCGCGTCTGAATTTCAGATGCATATCGTTTGTGATTCGGCCAACTTCATACATCGGTGCCCTTTCGCGCTCGGCTGTCCGGCGAAGCAGTGCCAGATCTTCCGGGTGAATGACCAGACCCATGCGTTCCTGCGATTCATTGCCGATGATTTCTTTGTCAGATAGCGTTGTGTCACCAACCGGAAGTTTCGAAATCTCGATAATTCCTCCCGTTTTTTCAACCAGTTCTGATAGACTGTTCAGATGTCCGCCAGCCCCATGATCATGAATGGAAACGACCGGATTATCTGTTGCTTCGCACATGGCCCTGATCACATTGGCCACACGTTTTTGCATTTCCGGATTGGCCCTCTGAACAGCGTTCAATTCGATCGCATTGCTGAACTGACCTGTATCAACACTTGAAACGGCTCCTCCACCCATCCCGATGCGGTAGTTATCACCACCAAGCAAAACGATAATATCTTCTTTACCAGGAGTTTCCTTATGACTGTCAGTCTTTTTTGCATAGCCGACACCTCCTGCCAGCATGATCACTTTATCAAAGCCAAAACTGGTCTCTTCCTCGTGTTCGAAGGTGAGCAAACTGCCATTGATGAGCGGCTGGCCGAATTTGTTGCCAAAATCAGAAGCTCCGTTGGAGGCTTTGATCAGGATGTCGGCAGGAGACTGATACAACCAATTACGCTCGGTAAGTGCTTGTTCCCAGCTCCGGTTGGGCTCGGTGCGTGGGTAAGAAGTCATATAAACAGCCGATCCTGTAAGCGGAATGCTGCCTTTTCCACCGGCCAGACGATCACGAATCTCGCCACCGCTTCCGGTCGAAGCGCCATTGAAAGGCTCAACCGTTGTCGGGAAATTATGTGTCTCTGCTTTGAGAGAGATCACCGTTTCAATATCATGAACAGCGAAAAAATCAGATTTATCCTGCGTTTCTGGTGCAAATTGTTCTATCTGAGGCCCTTCGATAAAGGCAACATTGTCGTTATAAGCCGAAACAAGCCGGTTTGGATTGATGGATGAAGTTTTCCGGATAAGGGCAAAAAGGGTTTCGGGCATCGCTTTGCCGTCGATGACAAAGGTTCCGTTAAATATTTTATGGCGGCAATGTTCTGAATTAACCTGAGCAAAACCATATACTTCGCTGTCGGTGAGCGAACGACCTATCGTCCGGCTGATACTTTCCAGATAATCAATCTCGTCACTACTCAGAGCGAGTCCTTCCTGCTTGTCATAAGACCGCAGATCATCGATGGATCGAACAGGTTCAGGCTGACGCTCAATCGTAAAAATATGCTGATCGAGGTTCATATATTTTGCCTGCAGCATCGGGTCGAACGATTCGGCTTGATCTGTTTTCCTGAATTCTTCGATCCGGATAATTCCGGAAATGCCCATATTTTGTGTAATCTCAACGGCATTGGTACTCCAGGGTGTGACCATCTCTTTGCGTGGTCCTGTATAAAGTCCTGAGAGGATAAGATCTGAGAGAGGATTTGCATTACCGAACAGCCAGCTTAGCTTTTTGATTATGACATCTGACGGGGGGGCTTCTGTCTGAACAGCTGTGATCCGGTTTCCTGAAGATTGGAAGAACAATACCATATTGATTGTGTTTGCTCGCGTGATTCGGAAAATCTGACGCTACAAAGGTAAAAAATGGACTGACATGGTAACGTGTTCAGCCGCATTTCCTCAAACAAACAAAAAATATGTTTATAAGCAATTGTTTATCAATGCTTTAAAAACAAAAAGTGATGCATCTCTTTTCGAAACGCAAAAATTCAATAATACCTAAGTCAGTTGTTTCTTCCAGCTTTTTCAGCTAAAAAAGTGAATCTGGAAACTGAACTATTTCATCTTGTGAAACTTATCGCAGAATTACGCCATTTTAATCAAAATGGTGCGAATAGCGTCAGAAACGTCTTCTGCTTTATCGGCTGCTTTTTCGAGTGAAGCCATAATATCTTTTAATTTGATCAGTTCGCCAGTATTTTTCTCTTCATCGAATAGTTTCGAAATAGCCATATTGTAAACATGATCTGCCTTATTTTCGAGAAGGTTGATCTGGTCACAGGCTTTTACGATCTCACTTTTATGTTTCGCCAAATGACGCAACTGGCTTACTGCCTTCTGAATTTCAATGGCAAGAAGACCCAGAATATCCGCCATTTCCTTCATATCAGTAGTCAATGTTTTGGGCTTATACAACCTGATACGTTGACTGGCAGCATTAATATTATCGAGTACATCATCGATTTTGGATGCTAACTCATGTATATCTTCACGATCGAAAGGAGTAATAAATGACTTATTGAGCTGTGTGAAGATTTCGTCTGTTACCTTATCTCCTTCACTTTCAGCAGCCTTGATACGGGCAATGAGGGTTTCACGTTCATCAAGAT
Source organism: uncultured Lentimicrobiaceae bacterium (assembly GCA_964627945.1). Taxonomy (GTDB): domain Bacteria; phylum Bacteroidota; class Bacteroidia; order Bacteroidales; family F082; genus CAJBPB01. The sequence goes on along the minus strand of CAZVKW010000034.1, from coordinate 1,680 downwards.
CGTTCGTTTTTACTAATTCAGCAAGCAATTCCGAGCCCTTGATCAGAATCTTGGCATCGTTTTCGAAAAGCGGGAAAAATGCGGTTTCTTTGGGAACAAAGACTTTCAGAAACTTATCGATATTCATATGAAAAATATTTTTACGGATTACCGTGTGAAAACTTGATTTTTAAAATAGATAGACAATTCCGGCGTAAACCAACGCACTAATCATTGCAGAGATAGGAATTGTCAGTATCCAGGCCCAGAATATTTTACCGGTTATACCCCATTTCACGGCCGATACGCCTTTGCTGGCTCCGGCTCCGATGATGGCTCCCGTGATTGTATGTGTTGTACTTACCGGTACACCAAAAGCTGTTGCACCAAAGAGGGTCATCGCTCCGGCTGTTTCAGCGCAGAAACCTTCGAAAGGTTTGAGTTTGGTAATTTTTTGCCCCATGGTTTTTACAATGCGCCATCCCCCGAATAAAGTTCCCAGAGCTATGGCAGTATGACATGAAAGCACAATCCAAAGGGCAGGATCCGAGTCTTTGGTTGTGTGACCTGTTACGATAAGAGCTACCCAGATGATCCCCATCGATTTCTGCGCATCATTACCGCCGTGTCCAAGACTGAAAGCCGATGCTGACAACAACTGAAAGCGCCGGAAATATTTATCAATCTTGAAGGGAGAAAAGTTCTTAAAGAGATTCAAAACCAGCGCTGAAATCAGGAAAGAAAGAATCATTCCCAACAAAGGTGAGATGAAAATAAATGCAACTATTTTTATTACTCCTGGAAGCAGAACAGATGAGAAACCAGCTTTAGAGACGGCTGCACCAATCAATCCGCCAACCAAGGTGTGCGATGAACTTGATGGAAATCCCCACCACCAAGTAAGCAGATTCCAGATGATCGCAGCCATCAATGCGGCAAAAATCACATTGAGATTGATGACATTAGGTTCCACAATCCCCTTTCCAATTGTTGTTGCAACAGTGAGAGGAAAGACCAGAAATGCGATGAAATTGAAAAAAGCAGCCATAACTACCGCCGTTACAGGTGATAACACTTTGGTGGAAACGATGGTAGCAATGGAATTGGCCGAATCATGAAAGCCGTTGATGAAATCGAAGATAAGAACGGCTGCGATAACAATATAAAGGAACTCCATATGTGTGATATATGTAAAACAAAGTACAAAAGTAAATCGATTTATTTAGGATTATATCACTCAAATATTAAGTAATTGTTAACATTTCATCAATGGAATTTTACGAAATAATAAAATGAATATCAATTCAATTTAATATTGAATATCAGTATTATACAATACCGATTGGAGTGAATTTTAGTAAAATAAATGTAAGAATAATAATTTCTGATGGGATCAGAGATCCTTTTCCGAAACACCGAAAACTTCGTGCGAAGCATCATCACCCAAAGGCTCGGCATGAACAAGCACGTCATACACATTTTCAACCCTTGCTTTGATCTCATTTTCAACCTGATGTGTAATCAGATGGGCTTTGTCAAGACTGAAATTCCCGTCTACTTCTACATCAAGATCAATCACATAAAGATGTGCAATTTTACGTGCTCTGATTCTGTGCGGACGATGTGCATCCGGCACACTTGCCACAGCTTCGGTAATGGATTTATAAATACCCGGATCCTCAATCCGGTCCATCAGGGTTC
>CAZVKW010000033.1:2184-26794 GCA_964627945.1 uncultured Lentimicrobiaceae bacterium | reverse complement strand
CATAAAACTGCTATTTCCGAATATGGTTTTACTCCTCATCACCGGCTTACATTTAACGCGGCAATTCAGACAAGGCTTGATTTTTAATGCGTATTGTCAGTGGTTTGACCGAATGATTAACTTTGCGCGAAACGAAATTTTCTTTCAGGAGATATGAAGTTAGAGGATCGTAAATATTTGGTTTACATATTGTTAACTATAATAGCTGTAGTTATTGCTATTTACTTTTTTCTACAGCCAGTTAAGCCAGTGAAACATCTATATGATGCAGTTCCTGTACAGTCGGCTTTGATTCTCGAATGCAATCAGCCATCGATTTTATGGAGAAGATTGCATGATGAAACCGGATACTGGAAGAGTCTTTTGCAAGTTAAAGATATCAAAGTATTAGATAATCAGCTTCTTATGATGGATACTTTGCTACGCGCCTTTCCTGATCTCCAGAATAAAAAGGAAAATCACCCTGCAATAATTTCCATGGTGAAGGGAGTAAAGGATTATGGTTTTGTAGTAATTGCTGAAATTGGTTCTGCAGTTCAGTTTTATGAAATTGAACGCTTGCTTTGGAACACTTTTGAAGGCAGAATGAGACTTGTTGAACAAAAGCTAAGTGCTTATCAAAGCGGTCTTTTGATGGATGGATCACTCGAAAATCAGTTTAGTTTTGTAATTACCAATGGATTGTTGATTGGATCCTTCGACAAGCATTTGGTTGAACTATGTTTGCATCAGTTGGATTCTCAACAAACGCTAAAACATGATTCGGTCTTCGTATCTTTAAAACGCACCGCCGGGACAAAAGCCGATGCGCATATTTTTATCAACTATGAAAATATTTCTGCCTGGCTGAGTTCGCAAACCGCTGAAATTTCTGAATCAAGGGTATTCAATTTCGCAAACCGTTTCGGACAGTGGGTTTCACTGGATCTATCGCTGCAAAATGATATTATTCATGCAGTTGGATATTCTGCTTCTTCTGAGGACGATTTTTTAAAATCTCTCAAAGGTCAAGGCTCAGTTCCGGTAAGCATATATTCATTGCTGCCTTTTACGACCCGCTTTTTTCTGCATTTTGGAATGTCTGATTTCCAGAATTATAATCAAAAAGTTACTGATAGTGAGAATATTGAGCGACTTTCAGCTCAATTTGGTCTTTCATTGAATGATAATTTTCTCAAATATGTTGATTCTGAAGCGGTTCTTGCATTTGATGACGATCCGGATGATCCGTTATTTATTCTCAAAGTTTCTGATCCACAGGATATGAATGAAACTTTGGAACATATCAGAACCCAAACAGTTGGAAATGAAGCACAAAAAGTTTTTGGAGAATTCCTACTCAGCAACATAAAGCAGGATGGATTTGTTTCTTCTTTGTTTGGGTCTGTTTATCAATCCGTTACAAAGTTCAATTATGTTTTTGTTGGTGATCATCTGCTTGTTGCAAACAACTATTCCCGTCTCGAAAAAATCATTCAGTTGTATAAAACCGGTCGTACACTGGAACATAATGAGAATTTTAAGGCTTTCAGGGAAAATCTATCCGACGAAGCGAATGTGACTGTTTATGGTAATTTGCGTGAGGGACTGCCGCTATTTACACGTTTTCTGAGTCCCAAACTTGTCTTTCATTTAGCTCGTAATATTCAGGTTATGAAGGATTTTGAGGCATTTGCCTTGCAGTTTCAAACACAAGATGATTGGGTTTATTCAAATTTCTTCATTAAATATAATCCCGGATACAAGGAAGAAAGCATGTTGGTTTGGAAACTGAAATTCGATAATCTTCTCAGTGGAAAACCAGGTATTATTTCGGGATTAACCGCTGAAAATCAATATATTACTGTTACTGATATTGATAATAAGTTATATTTTCTTTCATCAACGGGTGAAATAGTCTGGAAACGAAATCTTGACAGTGAAGTATTAAGTAATTATTATATTATTGATAATCAAAGGAGTAAATCTTTTTTTGTTTTTAATACGCAGAATTATATTTATGCATTTGATCGATTGGGTAATAGTAAATCCGGCTTTCCTATAAGGTTAACCGCGCAGGCGACCAATGGAATCACAATTTGTAATAGTACCGATTTTTCAAACGGACAAATTGTAGTAAGTTGTTCTGACAGAGTAACGTATAGCTTTAATTTTTCAGGACAGGGTACGGAATTTTGGGAAAATCCAAAATCATCCGAGATTGTTGAAAAGCCTGTTAAATATTTAGAAGCAATCGATCGTAGTTATTTGATTATTACAGATATACAAAACAATCACAGAATAACTGATCTCGAAGGAAAGGTGTCGGTTCAACCAAAAGGAATCATTAAAAATGCTGTTAACAGTGAGTTTTTTGTCAATAAAACCAATGCAAAAGGTGTTTTGCTTACTTCTGACCCAAATGGCAACATTTTATATGTTTCTGTAAATGGTCAAATGAACACGACTGAGTTTGCAGAGTCAAGCCCGGAGCATTATTTCATTTATCAGGATTTCAGGCAAGATGATGTGATGGATTTTCTTTTTATCGATGATAAATCCATGAAGATTTTTGATAGATTCAAAAAGCAATTATTTTCTTATACCTTCAAAAATACGATTGATCAGAAACCATTTACGATTCGAGCTTCGGATGATAAGGTAATCCTGGTTTTGACTAGTTTAGAAAATGATCAGATATATTTATTTGATAATGAAGGAGATATGACTGTAGGGGAAAATCTTACCCATCGGAATGCCTATGATATTGGCTGGATGGGTAATACCGAAGAAATGCATATTATTTCAAGTCAGGACTCAACTGTTTTCAACTATCTCGTCTATTAGCAACAGTTTCAGATTGATTTTAGCTGCCAATTTCCTTTTTTGAGGTAGATCCATGAAAATAGGATCAGAAAAACGCCGTAGACTAATTCTGAAATCCAGACACGTGCCACGCTTCCCTGATAAATACTTGTCATAAGATACACAAACAGAATGTAAAGTGTAAGAACTGACATTTCAATGCCCAGTGCAACCATGGTTTTACCCGTACCAACCAATCCGTTGAAAATGACAAAGCCAACAGAAAGCGTCAGTGCACCCATATTAACGACAAGCAGAACCGGTATCGCTGCATCAATCAATACTTTATCGTTTGTGATTACCGATAGAATATTGGAGGGAAAAATGAGGCTTAGGATTACAAATATCAATACACCACCAAATGAAAGAACGGTTATGCGCCATATTAGTTTGAAAACGAACTGCTGTTGTCCAAGGCCTATCAGATAACTTACAAGTGAATTTGCTGCCGATGCAAAACCCCAGATTGGAATCATGAGCACTATATAAATGCTTCTAATGATGTTACTTACAGCCAAAGCTTGTTCTCCCATTTTCTCAACCAAGAGAAAGAATGCAAACCAAACACTTAGCGAAAAGAAGTTTTGGACCATGATTGGGCCAGATACATTGAAGTTTTTAACGAACAGAAGTTTATCAAAATCACTGAATGTAAATAAGTTATACTTGCTTTTATAATGCTTCTTCAACGTATATATAAGCAAGTAAACAACAGCACAGGCTTCAGAGATAGATGAAGCCAGAGCTGCACCCTCAACACCCATTTTCGGGAATCCGAACTTTCCGAAAATCAAAATATAATTCAGAATGACATTCACCCCTGTCATTAAAATGGTGCTCCAGGTAATTATTTTGGTTTCTGCAATACCGATATAGAATGACCGGAAAAGAATCTGAGCGAAAGCAAATACGATCCCAAAAACCCTGAAATTCAGAAAGGCGATTGTCGATTCATAAATTTTATCTGAAGCTACGACCGGTCGGAGTATAATAGGGGCAAAATAATACAGAATGATAAATGAAAGTAAAGCCAGTGGAAGCATGAAATAAATGGCATGATCGAAGGACTTTCCAATAGATTCAATTTTTCCTTCTCCGAAACGTCTTGCAATGATGATCTGAGTCCCGGTTCCAAAACCCAGTCCAAGCATAATAAAGACAAAATAAAACATACCACCCAAGGCCGAAGCACCCAGTTCAACCTGACCAACGCGGCCCAGATACGCTGTATCTGTCACATTGATAAGGTTCTGTGCAACGCTTCCCAGAATTATAGGATAAGCGATCTGCCAAATGCGTTTATAGGAAATGTTAAACTGCAAATTATCAGGATTTCTGCAAAGGTAAAGTCTTTTTGAGGATTTAGGATTTTTAGGTTTTTTGGCTTACCTTTGATCATTCTGGTCAATGTATCTAAAATCTGATTCATTGAAAAGGCATATTCTGCTGGATTCTGAAATTAATCATCTCTCTCTGAAAACGGAAATCAAAGCAGATCTGCGAACAAACAAAGCATCTTCTACGTTTAAAAACTATGCAACAGAAACACAAAATGATTATTGCCGGAGCAACCGGCTTCATCGGCACTTCACTGGTTGAATTTTTTCGGAAAAAGTTCCGGATTGTTATACTTACCAGACATATACCGGAATCGGAAAAGACTGATCACCAGAAAGATATTGAATACGTCAGATGGAACGACTCCAATCTAAATTTACTAAGTGCATTCAAGGATTGTAAAATTCTGATTAATCTTACCGGAGCTGGTATTGGTGATAAAGCATGGACAGATAAAAGGAAAACAGAAATTTTGCAGAGCCGGATTCAATCGATTAAAAATCTGACTGGCTTTATGAATAAATATCAGGTTCATGCAGATTTAATCATACAAGCCTCAGCTATAGGTTATTATGGCTTTAACGATAATCGGGTTTTTGTTGAAAGTGATTCAGCAGGTAAAGGCTTTTTAGCTGAAGTGGCTTCTTCTTGGGAAGAGGCTGCCACCGAGCTTCGTCCATTTGCAAAACGAATGGTAATTATGCGTTTGGGAGTAGTACTTTCAAACATTGGAGGGGCATTCCCGAAAATGGTTTTACCGATAAAGTTTGGACTTGGAGGTCCAATGGGAAGTGGAAAACAGGGTTTCGCTTGGATACATCTGCAAGATGTTATCGCAGGAATTTCGTATCTTATTGAAAATGAAAATAATGCAGGAGTATACAATTTTGTGGCTCCCCAGATTCTCAACCAGAAAGAGTTTACAAAGCTTGTCGCCAAGCATTTGAAAAGACCTGCTTTTTTCCCTGCTCCTGCATGGATCATCAAGCTTTTTTTGGGACAAATGGGCGATGAATTGCTTATCAAAGGCAATAAAGTTAAACCAGACCGATTGATTCAATCAGGTTTCCGCTTCAAATATCCTGATTTGTCGACAGCTCTACCAACACTGTTCACAAAATAAACTTCACTTCGGATAGCACAAATAGTGTTTTACCACTGGAGTAGCCAAAACAGAAATATTGAGTTGATCGGCTGCTTCAGTAATATTTCTGATGCTTCCATCTTTGTATAAAATATTGATATTCGGTTGATTAGGATCATAAGCTTTGTTTGATGTTGTACCATGGTAAAGGAGGTAAGAAACATCAGCATCTTTTATTTCAAATCTTTTTTTCAACTGAATACGCAAACTTTCAATCCGGCTTCCATCAAAATCCACATCTGAAATCTCTGATTTGAAAAGATTCCGATTCACAATGCACCGACACAAATATGATAAAATCTTATCAGGATTTTTACTCCAGACCTTTATCGAAGCGAAGATATCATAATCGTCTAGTTCGGTGAAATGGATGAGATTCATTTCGTCATTTTCAAAATCAGATAAGGTTAAACTGTTGTAAAGAAAGTGTTTAAGAGCTGGCGTGGCAAATAAATCATGACCTTCAAAAGCAAGTTGTTTTGCACGACGGAGTATGTTTGTAAGCATTGATTCAGCCGCCAAAACCGTTTTATGCAAATAAACCTGCCAATACATCAGGCGTCGGGAGACGATAAAATTCTCGACTGAGTAAATCCCTTTTGCTTCAATAACCAATTCATTATCAACAACATCAAGCATTGTGATTAATCGTTCGGTATTAATTGCTCCTTCCGAAACACCCGTAAAAAAGCTGTCACGACGCAGATAATCAATCCGATCCATATCCAACTGACTGGAAACAAGTCCCGAAAGAAATGATTTTGGATGGGAGTCACGGAAAATTTCGATGGTTTCAGCCGGCAATAATTCCTGTTTCAGAAGGTTTTGCATGATGAGAAGTGAAAGTTGTTCATGACTGATCCCTTCAACAATACTTTGTTCCAGTGTATGTGAATAGGGTCCATGACCAACATCGTGCAACAAAATGGCTAAAGAAACCGCCCGTGCTTCATCATGGCTGATGTGTTTCCCTTTCGAACGAAGTGTCTGAATTGCCGATTGCATCAGATACATTGCGCCTAAACTGTGGTTAAATCGTGTATGCAGGGCACCCGGATAGACAAAATGCGACATCCCCAATTGCTTAATTCTCCTTAATCGCTGAAAATAAGGATGTTCTATAATGTCAAAATGGATTTCATCAGGTATGGAAATGAATCCATACACTGGATCATTGAATATTTTCTTTTTGTTTTGCACCTTAGCCGCTTTAAATATTGTTAATTTTGTTCGTAAGGGATGGTATTGATATACTATTTTCTGAATTTCTGCATTGTGTTACATATGTTACAAAAGTAATATAAGCTTCAATTCAGTCAAATAACGAAAACATCATGATAGAAAAGATTAGTATACTGTGGGCAGATGATGAAATCAATCTCCTGAAACCTCATATCCTGTTTCTGGAACAGAAAGGTTATGAAGTAGTTACAATTAATAATGGCGATGAAGCCCTGGATCTTGTAAGATCAAGACCTTTTGATATTGTCTTTCTGGATGAGAATATGCCTGGTTTATCTGGTATTGAAACACTTGAAAAGATTAAAACCGAATACCCGAATCTTCCTGTAGTAATGATTACCAAAAGTGAGGAGGAGAGTATTATGGAAGATGCAATCGGAAGTAATATTGCCGATTATCTGATTAAACCGGTCAAGCCTAATCAGATTCTGCTTTCTTTGAAACGTAATCTTGAAAATAAAAAATTGGTCAGCGAAAAAGCTACTCAATCTTATCAGCAGGAGTTTCGAAGCATTGGAACTGAACTTTCAGGGCGTCCTGACTTCAACGAATGGGTTGAGATTTACCGAAAACTGGTTCGATGGGAAATTGATCTCGAAAAATCAAAAGACGATGGAATCATTGAAGTGCTTCGAATGCAGCAGGATGAGGCCAACTCTTTGTTTTCAAAATTTATCGAAAGAAATTACATCGATTGGATCAAAGGTAAAAGCGCCGATAAACCGGTTATGTCACATACTTTGCTGAAGGACAAGATATTACCAAAACTTGATCAGACTGATAAACCGGTTTTTGTGCTTTTGATTGATAATTTGCGTTACGATCATTGGAAAGCAATTCAACCAATGATTGAAGAGTTTTTCAGGGTTGAAAACGACGAAATTTATTTCAGTATTCTTCCGTCAACAACACAATACGCAAGAAATGCGCTGTTTTCAGGTTTGATGCCAACTGAAATCAGAAAGAAATTCCCGAAATACTGGGTGGATGAAGAAGAAGAAGGAACAAAAAACCAGTTCGAAGGTGAACTTCTTGGAGAACAATTGCGTCGCTACGGAAAGGATATCAAATATTCCTATAACAAGGTTTTGAATCTGAATGTTGGGAAAAAGCTCGTTGAAAACCTGCCAAATCTGATGGGGAACAAATTGAATGTGATTGTATATAATTTTGTAGATATGCTCTCGCATGCCCGTACTGAAATGGAAATGATCCGCGAACTAGCTGATAATGAGGCTGCTTATCGTTCACTCGTTGAGTCATGGTTTGAACATTCTTCACTTTTCGAAATAATACGATTCATTTCAAGCAAGAAACTTGATCTTTTCATCACTACTGACCATGGTTCGGTTTACGTAAAAGATCCTGTGAAAATTCTGGGCGACAAAGCTGTAAACTCGAATTTGCGTTATAAATATGGCAAAAGCCTGAAATACAATGCAAAAGAGGTTTTTGAAGTTCGGGATCCGGAAGATATATTTCTCCCAAGGGTAAATGTTAGTACTGCTTATGTATTCGCACGTTCAGGAGATTTCTTCGCTTATCCGAACAATTATAACCATTACGTGAATTATTACCGGAATACTTTTCAGCATGGTGGGATTTCGATGCAGGAAATGATGATTCCAATTATACATCTGAAAGCTAAATAGTTAGAATGAGATTGAAAGTTGAGAATATTGATGGATTGGATGATGTTGCAAAACAAATCCTTGAAATTGCAGGCAAGAAGCTGATAGCGTTTTATGGACCCATGGGATCAGGCAAAACAACCCTGATCAAACGGATTGGCAGGGAACTGGGTGTCACAGATGAAGTAAATAGTCCAACCTTTTCTATTGTCAATGAATATGTTACTGCTGATGGTGAATCAGTATTCCATTTTGATTTTTACCGGATTAAAAAGCTGGAAGAGGCATACGATATCGGATATGAAAACTACTTTTATAGCGGAAATTTATGTTTGGTCGAGTGGCCAGGATTGATTGAGCAACTTTTACCGCCAGTTTACGTAAAAGTTACGATTGAAGTGGATCCGGAAAATGAGACCCGGTATTTCACGATCGAAAAGGTCATTAACTAATATTCTTCAGAATGGAAGAAGGATTGTCCAATATACGGTTTAGCGCTGAATCTCAGATGCTTCCACGAGAAGAGATGCTTGAGGTGAAGAACCGGAAAAGTAATCTAACCATTGGTATTCCACGCGAAACCTCGCCGACTGAAAACCGGATTGCCCTTGTTCCGGATGCAATCAAACTGTTGGTGGCAAATGGTCATCGTGTTTTTGTGGAAGAAAACGCAGGAATAAATGCCCATTTTACTGATTTTGAGTTCTCTGAGGCAGGCGCTGAATTGGTTAAAGATCGTTCCGCGGTATTTGGATCTGATATAGTTCTCAAAATTTCGCCGCCGGATCGTTCAGAGATAGAGATGATTGGAAGACAGAAGAGCCTTTTTTCGGTTTTGCAGCTTCCTACACGTGACAAGGATTACTTTTTGCAATTGTCAGCAAAACGAACTACAGCACTGGCTTTTGAACAAATTCAGGACCGAACCGGGAGTCTTCCGTTAAAGCGATCGATGAGTGAAATAATCGGAAATGCAGCAATTCTGGTTGCCGCTGAATATCTTTGTCATCCATCTTATGGAAAAGGAGTGATGCTTGGTGGTTTTCCGGGTGTGACACCAACCGAAATAGTAATTATTGGTGCAGGAACTGTTGCAGAATATGCAATTAGAGCTGCAACAGGAATGGGAGCATCTGTAAAGGTTTTTGATAATTCTATGTACAAACTCAGGGCCTTGCAGCATAAACTTGGAATGCGGCTTTATACATCAATTTTACAACCCCATTTGATCGAGCAGGCACTTCGGACAGCAGATGTATTGATTGGTGCCAAACATTCGTCAAACGGATTCTCACCTTGTTTCGTAACCTCCGATATCATCCGGAATATGAAACCAGGTTCCGTTGTCATAGATGTAAGTATTGATCAGGGTGGTTGTTTTGAGACTTCTGAACCAACAACACATTTAAATCCTGTGTATCAACATCATGGGATTACGCATTATTGTGTTCCTAATATAGCTTCCAAGGTGCCTCGTACTGCTGCAATCTCATTTAGTAACTTTTTTGGACCTCTGTTACTTGAAATCGGGGAAGCCGGAAGCCTTGAAAACCTGCTTCGTTTTAATCTTCCATTGCGAAGAGGTGTTTATCAGTTCAACGGTAAAGTTACGAACCAGCAGATTAGCAATAAGTTCGATTTACCATTTCAGCATATAGATCTGCTTATGGCAGCATTTTTCTGAAAACCGTTTCTGGAATCGTTCCTTCGTATGTCAAATAAAACGATGAGTAAAATCTTTTTTGAAGAAGAGGCAGTTGAATTTCTACCAGCTAAATTGCTTGAATTTAAGCAAGAGGGAAGGAGTGTTTTCTGGCTTCTGGACGAAAATACAAGGAGGTTTTGTCTCGAAAAAATCCGAAAGATTTCAGATAATCTGATCAATAATTCAAATATCATCGAGATTCCTTCAGGTGAAATTAATAAAAATCTTTCGCAGCTAGGTCAGATTTGGGACTTCCTGACACTTTCTGGGGCCGACCGGAAATCTGTACTAATTGTGCTTGGTGGCGGAATGCTGTGTGATCTGGGAGGTTTTGCAGCTTCTGTCTATCAGCGGGGTATTGAGACTTTGTATATTCCGACAACTTTGCTGGCTATGGTTGATGCTTCGATTGGTGGTAAAACAGGCTTTGATTATCAAAATTTGAAAAACCATATTGGCACCTTCTATTTGCCTAAAAATATATTGATATTCAGTGATTTGATTGAATCATTGCCTATTAGGGAACGGAATTCAGCACTCGCTGAAGTGATCAAATACGGCTATATTACACGTCCTGAGATTCTTTGGAAAATGAAGGAAGAAACGTTTTCGAAGGATTCTGTTTCAAAAATTATCCGCTGGTGTATTGAAGATAAAGTTAGGATAACCACTTCTGATCCGCTGGAACAAGGATTCCGTAAGGTGTTGAATTTTGGTCACACTCTCGGCCATGCGATCGAATCAGTTGCTTTAGAAACAGGAATTCATGTTCTCCATGGCGAAGCTGTTGCGGCAGGAATTGCCTGCGAATTGTGGTTGTCAGTGAAAATGAAGGGTCTGGACGAAAGCTATCTGAATGACTATTTGCATTTTCTGAAGATGTATTTTTCACCTCTTGAGTTTGTCAGATCAGCAATTGAAATGATTGTTCACCGAACTGGTATGGATAAAAAGAACAGTCAGGGAAGGGTGAAGGCTGTTTTAATTCTTGCTCCCGGAAATCCCGTTTTTGATATTGTTCTGGAAGAATCTCTTATTCGAGAGAGTCTGGTTTTTTATTCATCACTTGATTTCCGGAGATCGAAATGAAACTCATCAAAAAACACTCTTCCTTTCAGGCTTCAGTGAAATTAAGTTCGGGTAAAAGTGAAAGTAATCGCGCCTTGATGATTGCAACCTACTCAGATAAAGTATTGAAAATTAATAATATATCTGATGCTGATGATACCATTCTTTTACAGGAGTTATTGAATAAAATAAGTTTGTGCAACTCCGATTCTGAGCAGATATTTGAAGTTTATTGTAAAAATGCAGGAACAGTTTTCCGGTTTTTACTTACCTATCTGGCCCAATTTCCGGGCAATTGGCTTCTGACTGGTTCTGAGCGGATGAAGCAACGCCCTGTTAATGATTTGGTAATTGCATTGAAAGAGCTTGGTGCTGAAATACAATTTATTGAAAATGAGGGTTTCCCGCCATTATTCATTCGTGGTAAGAAACTCTCAGGCGGAAATGCAAAAGTTTCAATTTCAAAAAGCAGCCAGTTTGCTTCCTCACTTCTCTTGGCGGCTCCTTGTTGGGAAAAGGGATTGCGTCTCGAACTTACGGGTGATCCTGGGTCGATGCCTTATATCGATATGACAATCAGTCTCATGCAAAAAGCCGGAGCGGTCGTTGAACGCAAAGACCAAATTGTCATTGTTCATGCTTCTGCATATCAGGAAAGTGAAATCGCAGTATTGCCAGACTGGAGTGGAGCTTCCTATTGGTTAGAAATGGTAGCATTGAGTAAGAATGGATCAGTATGGATGGAAGGATTAAGTACCGCTTCAGATCATGGTGACAAGGAAGTACTTCATTTTTTTGAGAAGTTGGGCGTTGGTTTTGAGGAAAGCCCACATGGAATTAATGTTTTTCAGACTGGCCGGATCGAAACAGATTTGCGGTTTGATCTTAAAAACTTTCCTGATTTAATGCCGGCACTCGTTGCAAGTTGTGCAGGATTGGGAGTTAAGGCTGTATTTACTGGCCTTGAAAACCTTGGTATCAAAGAATCAGACCGGATTTCAGTATTGTTGGGTGAACTGGCCAAGGCTGGTTTCGAAGGAAATCAAATTTCTTCATCTAGTATTGAAACTAGTGGAAATAAAACTTTATCAGCTTTTCCAATTCAATTCGATCCGCATGGTGATCATCGTATGGCGATGTGTTTGGCACCTTTGGTATTGAAATTGAATGAGATAGATATTTCTGATCCCGAAGTAGTAATTAAATCATATCCGGGCTTTTGGCAGGAATTATCCGCAACGGATGCTGTGATTGTAATTTGATTTTCTTAATTTTGCCAAAAACATTCTTATGCTTGTTGATCTTTTCATTCCGTGCTTTGTAGATCAGTTCTATCCTGAAACAGGAATGAAAATGGTGAAAGTATTAAAAAAAGCAGGAGTTGATGTCCATTATAATCCCGAGCAGACTTGTTGCGGTCAAATGGCTTTCAACAGTGGTTATAGGGATGAGGCGAAAGAATTGGGAAATAAATTCCTCAAGGATTTTCCTAATGACCGTCCTGTAGTAAGTCCATCAGCGTCTTGTTCAGGGTATGTCAGAAATTATTTTCAGGAATTATTTTACAATACTGGGAACCATCTTGAGTATAAACGATTGGTTCGCAATATGTTCGAGATTACTGATTTTCTTGTAAACCAAATTGGTTTTACTGATTTTGGTGCCAGTTTCCCCCATAAAGTGACCTATCACGATAGTTGTGCCGGTTTGCGTGAATATCATTTGACAAATGAAGGACGTGTTTTACTTTCAAAAGTTAAGGGCCTGGAACTGGTTGAAATGAAGGATACGCATATCTGTTGCGGATTTGGTGGAACATTTGCAATAAAAAATGAACCGATTTCAACTGCCATGGCGCAGCAAAAGGTTGAAAACGCACTCGAAACCGGTGCTGAGTATATTGTTTCAACTGATCTATCCTGTCTGATGCATCAGGGAGGTTATATTTCGAAACAAAACAGTCCCATCAAAGTGATCCATATCGTGGATATTCTGGCCAGTGGCTGGGAATAATTATTTGATAATCAGATTTTTCTTATGGATTTATTTGCAGAAGTTTCTTAAAACTATCTGTTAAATAGGGTTTTATCTCCTCAAATTTGAAAAACAGATTGGTCTGACCAGTAGAATATGGTGCTATTTCGTAGCTGTTATAATAAAATCCCAAGCCTAAAGAAGTGATATATATGTTGTTGCAAGGTTCAACTTCCTCCACAAAATAGACTCCTTCAGGAAAAGCTGAATCAGACGGAATCTGTAACTTTTCCTTCAGTTTCCGGGTTAATAGATTTGTAAGAAGACTATCATTTTTATCAAGGAAAATATCCTGAATATCAAGCTGTTTCCCTGAATCAAGTTCAAAAATCCCATAATTAAGGTTTTCCATTCCATGGGCACCACCCGTGAAAGCATAGATAGTTTTTTCTAAGCAAAATACTCGCTGACTATTGGTAAGTAGTTCAACCTGAGTGGTTTTGAACCAGTTAAAAGATGCTCCTTCATGATCATAAAACACACTTGCTGAATGGTAATCATCCATAAATGCTTCCTGATCAAGGCGCAATTGTTTCGAAATATCAGGAATATTGCTTGTGGAATCAGGCATCAAAGCAAGAAATTTAATAACATTGATTATCAATTCTTTACTTGAATTTGAGTCAGGAACCAGGATAACAGATTCGAAGGAAGCTTCCGGTGAATCCTCTGATTTCACAAGTTTAGAAGTTTTTTGGGTCCGGTGAATATCAAAACTGGTTTCTCCAGACCGAAAATTACTGTTTATCAATAAAGTATCAGAAAATTGTCCGAATTGAAAAATCCCGTTGATCTGATTTTTTGACAAATTTCCAGTCGCAAATTCATTTTCTTCCATCAAACGATGCAATCCAAAAGTTGAATCTGTTTCCAGATGACCAGAAAATTCAATCCATTCTGAAGGGGCGTTTCCGCTAAGTGATGGTTTTATACAAAGATTTCCGGATAAGCTTTCATTGACAGATTGTAGAAATATTTCGTATTCTGCTTTTGGGGTTTTTTCGCGGTACTGACTGTAAAAGTCTGTCTGGCAATATGATACATCTGTATAAAGTACAATCAGGAAGGTAGATAAAATGCTAAACAGTTGTTTTTTCTCCATAAGTGGCTTTTTTTAGGATTCTAATTGGTATCCAATGTCTTCAAGTGTTTGTTTAATGAGTTCATAATCAATATTATCACCTTGAATTTGCGCATTTTGAGCGTTCAGATCTACAACAACGGATTCTATTCCTGGTAGTTTTTTCAGATTGTTCTCAACATTGGCTTTGCAATGATTACAAGTCATTCCGGAAATTTTTATGGTAGTAAGTTGGCTCATTTTAAAAGGGTTTTGTTTTATATTTTACTAATATTCAATAGGATTGCTTAATTTTTCTAATTAGGCAATAATAGCTCAAAAATACTTCTTTACAATAGAATATCACCTATATATCAAATTTTACCAAATGAAAATATGAATTAACCCTACAACATTATGTATCGTATTCAATGATTTGTAAAAACGCTGTTTGCTTCTACGCGGAAATTATCCTGATGCGAAGAATAGTGTTTCATCTCCTACCTTTTTGTAACTTTGAGCCTTAAATTAATATTTTATGGCAACAGTAACATTAAAAGGAAATCCTATTCACACAATCGGTGAATTACCAATCGTTGGCGCTCATGTGCCTGAATTTAAAGTAGTTAAAACTGATCTAAGTACATTGCAAGCTCAGGATCTCAAAGGAAAAAAAGTTGTTTACAATATTTTTCCAAGTCTGGATACCGATGTTTGTGCTGCTTCGGTTCGTAAATTCAATGCTTCAGCTTCTCAACTTGAAAATACAACCGTAATTTGTGTTTCAAAGGATCTTCCTTTTGCACACAAAAGATTCTGCACTGTTGAAGGACTCATGAATGTTGTTTCAGCTTCTGATTTCAGAGATGGAAGTTTTGGGAATAATTTCGGCGTGGTGTTGACTGATGGTCCTTTGGCTGGTTTGCTGGCCCGTTCGATTGTTGTGACAGACGAAAATGGAAAAGTTGTTTATACCGAACTTGTTCCGGAAATTGTTCAGGAACCTGATTATGAGGCTGCATTGAAGGCTTTATAAAATGGGTAAATACTTCACTTCAAAATTCATTCCATCGGTTCCCCTAAAGTACCTGATGATCATCGCTGGTATCGTTTGGTCAATCGCTGGTTCGATACTTTTGTTCAAATCGTACAAGTTTATGAATTTTGAAGTGAAGAATTTTCTTATATATTTATCTATCAGTGCAATAGTGGGATTGTTGTTTTTCTATTTTCTTTTTTCCAAAATCTCGAAACGTCATATCGACAGAATGAAAAGTTTCAAAAATGAACGCTACAGCATTTTTTCATTTTTTAATCTCCGAAGTTATATATTGATGTTTGGTATGATTTCGATGGGGATCATCATCCGTAAGTTGCAATTGGTTCAAAATCAGACATTAGCCTATGTTTATCTGACAATGGGAATTCCATTGCTGATCTCTTCCTTCAGATTTTACCTTACAGGGTTACGTGATTTTTTTGCTTAAAAACTAATGTTTCCCGCTTTGTCTGGCATACGGGACGTCCTGCGGATTGGAGAATTTGTTTTCCAGATATTTCAAATATCCTGCAACGGCAATCATCGCAGCATTATCAGTACTATAGCTGATTCTAGGAATAAATATTTCCCAGCCATTTTTCTCGCCTGCTTGCGTCATTGCTGCCCGAAGACCTGAGTTTGCCGATACACCTCCAGCAATGGCAAGACGTGTAATTCCTGTTTGTTGAACAGCCAAAACGAGTTTCTTCATAAGGATATTGACGATTGATGATTGAATGGAAGCGCAAAGATCGTTTTTGTGTTGTTCAATAAATTCAGGATTATGTTTAAGTTGGTCTCTTAAGAAATATAAAATACTGGTCTTCAGTCCACTAAAACTATAATCCAAATCGGGTATCCTGGGTTCAGAAAATCGGAATGCATTTGGGTTTCCATCTTTGGCGAATTTATCAATCATCGGACCACCTGGATATGGCAGATTCATAATCTTGGCGGCTTTATCAAAAGCTTCTCCGGCGGCATCATCAATGGTTTTTCCGATGATCTTCATTTCGAAGTATGAGCTAACTTGAACAATCTGTGTATGTCCACCCGAAACAGTCAGGCATAGAAAAGGGAATTCGGGCACTTTTTTATGGTCATCATCCTGCAGAAAATGCGATAAGATATGGGCATCCATATGATCAACTTCAATCAATGGAATTCCAAGGGTTAGAGCAAGGGCTTTCGCAAAAGAGGTTCCCACTAGCAACGATCCCAGTAGCCCCGGACCACGTGTATATGCAATAGCAGTGAGATTATTTTTACTTATATTTGCTTCTTGGATTGCCGTATTGATAACCGGTATGATGTTCTGTTGATGTGCTCTTGAAGCCAGTTCGGGAACTACACCGCCAAACTTCTCATGAACCTGCTGATTGGCTATGATGTTCGAACGTACAAAAGTGTTCTCAATCACAGAAGCAGAAGTGTCGTCGCATGACGATTCAATACCTAAAATGAATACGCTCATAGTGAATTTGAAAGGGACAAAGGTATCAAAAAAAAGATCAGGGATATTATCCTCATCGTGCTGGTAAGCTTGTTGGCGTTGCCTGTAAGCCTTTATACCGGTTCACGCGACCCTTACATTCAAACTTTTCTAGCCCGTTCAGCTGCAGGTTATTTATCTAAAAAACTTGGAACAACCATAACAATTGGTTCATTTTTTCTTAATCTGGATCTTTCCCTTAGTCTGAAAAATGTTGGAGTTCAAGATAGTCGATCAAGGAAATTTATCTCGATAGGTTACCTTAATTTTAGGCCGGAAGATTATTCATTTTCTAAGCATTTGAATATCAGACAGCTTGAATTGGAGAATATTCAGTTTGAACTGGTGATTTATGAAGGTCAGGAGGATATGAATCTTCAGTTTTTGATTGATTATTTACAGCCAGCTTCGGATAGTACGGATACTGTAAATAGTCCTTCTGTGCCTTATCCGATCGAGGTAAGAAATCTTCGTATCACAGATGCCATGTTCAGGTATTGGGACCAAAACAATGACTACCCGAATGAGGCCGGAATGGATTATAATCATCTGAAAATTGACCAGATTAAGCTTGTTGCGCACAATATCACCATGGTAGGGGATTCGATTGCTGCGACAATTGATCAGTTGCATGCACGTGACACATGCGGAATCATCCTCTCCCAACTTTCAGCTGAGGCAGTTATAACAGGTAACAGTTTACATGCAAAGGATCTGATGATTGAGACTCCCAGTTCGAAACTTAGTCTGGATCTGATTTTCAATTATCACACTTATTGGGATTATATCGAATTTATTGATTCAGTGCAAGTTGAAGCGAAAGTTAATCCATCGACACTGTATATGGCCGATCTTGGTTATTTTTCCCCGATCATGTTTGATATGACCAATACGGTCCAGTTTTCGGGCAATGCCAATGGTTTGGTGAATAATTTTGAAGCAACTGATTTTAACCTGACAACAGGTGATACTACACGCTTTTTTGGAGATGTACAATTAAAGGGTTTGCCTGATTTTTACACAACTTTAATCAATCTTGAGGTCAAAGAATTTGAAACGAATACACAGGATATCAGGCAGTTTGCAATTCCAGGTGACCTTCGGTTTGTTCCTATACCACAATTTATCACTGGTTTGGGAAATGTAAAGCTAAACGGAAATTTTACAGGCTATTACGATGATTTTGTCTCACATCTTAATATTGGAACAGATGTTGGATCAGCGATTGCTGATATTGAACTGCATTCAGAAATTGATAAACCTGCACAATACAAGGTGAAGGTGATGACAAATCAGTTTATGCTGGGTGATTTATTGGGTAAAACCAGCGGAATTGGTCAATTGGATATGAATATCAATGTTGAAGGTAAAGGATTGACTAAAAATACTTTAGCATTGAATCTAACTGGAAAAGTTGATCTGATTGAAGTACTTGACAACACTTTTCGGGATATTGACATTGGAGGAGATCTGACAGGAAATACCTTCAGTGGCATGGTAGGAGTGAGGGATGATAAAATTCACCTTGATTTTCTGGGAAAAGTAAATTTTTCGAAAGATCTTCCTGATTTTGACTTTCATGCAAAGATTCGTGATGCTGATCTTTATGGTCTTCATCTGCTCGACAATGACTCCATTATGGAATTGTCAACCAATGTTGAAGTTAATTTCAGTGGCTTGGAAATCAATAAGATATATGGTGGAGTTATTATCGATAGTACAAACTTTACCGATAGCCGCGGTCAATACAAAATGGATCATTTTAAACTGATTACAACAAATGATTCCTTGTTTAACCGCAAACTCTCCATCAGGTCCGATTTCTTTGATCTTGACCTTGGTGGTATGGCAGATTATATGCAATTGGTCGAGTCATTTAAGAGCTATCTGGTTCATTATGTGAAGTTTGAGAGTCTGAAACCAAAAAATGCAGACCCATCCGATCAGGATTTTTTTGTTGATCTTCGCTTTAAGGATACCAAAACATTAAGCAGGCTTTTTTTTCCATCTCTTCAGATTGCTTCCGGCAGCAATCTCAGCGGGGTTTTTACCAATCAGGGGCAGATACTGAATACCATTTTTTCATCAGATAAAGTAACATACAACGGATTCAATGTGAATGATTTCGAGTTAAGAACTCGTTCAGATAATTCCAAAGCAACATTAGAAATCAGTCTGGGAAATATTATACTTCGTGATAAAACCGAATTGGATACAACTGTACTGAGTATTCAGCGACCGGTTTTTAAAGCGAAATTGCAGGATAATAACATCCTTTTTGGTTTGAGTTGGAAAGATTATCTGGCAAAAACCCGGAATATGGGAAATGTTGAAGCGGTTTTTGACCTAAATCCAACTTATGGAGGCGAGTTACGAATCACACAGGCTGATTTGCTTATCAATGATTCTTCCTGGATAGTTAAGAATGACAGCAAAATTGTCTTCAACAGGGATTTCACCCGGATAGATAGTTTGAATATACGTCATGCAAAGCAAGCGATTACGATTGATGGTCGGGTTCCACTTCAAAGTACTGATTCACTGTATGTTTATTTCAAGGATTGGAATATGTCGAATTTTGATATTTTGATGAAAGGCTATGGATTCGATGTTGACGGGATCATTTCAGGTGACCTTCAATTGGCAAATCTGTTGAATCAACCGGCCTTTTTCTCCAATCTGCACCTGACAAAATTGGCATTGAACAACGAAAACCTTGGAGAGGCACGTGTATTAAGCAGTTGGAGTAATACAGATGAATCTATTTATGTAAATGCTCAGATAATCAATGTTGGTAATGTAAAGTCAAGCCGGATGCTGAATCTGACGGGCTTCTACTTTCCCATGCGCAAGAAGGAAAACCTTAATTTCGACATCAATCTTGAGAATTTCAGAATAAAGACTATCCAACCTTTTTTAACAGGAGTTGTTAGCCGAATAGAAGGACTTGCTTCAGGTGATTTCAAGATTCTGGGAACGCTGGAAGAACCAGAGCTCACAGGCAACCTTAGTCTGATGCGTACAGGATTTTTGATTGATTACCTGAACACATATTATTCACTACAGCATGATTTCAGGGTAACACCTACCGAGATTTTTATGGATAATGTTGTGTTGTATGATACCCTTGGTAACAAAGCTATCGCAACCGGAAGTATTAAACACGATTATTTGTCAAATTTCAGGTTTTATATTGATGTGAAAGCCAATGAGTTCCTTTCAATGAATACCAATCAAACCATGAACGATCTATTTTATGGATCAGCAATAGTTACTGGAGATGTAGGTTTCAGGGGAACAATAGATGATATTGATATAAATATCACTGGAACATCAAAAAGAGGAACTAAGGTGTTTATCCCAATTAGCATGGCTACTTCGGTTGATGATAAGGATTATATTGTTTTCGTGAAACCACCCGAAGAAGGCAAAGAAGACAAATATTCACCACCAACGGTTTCAGGCGGACAAGCCTATAATTTCAAGCTTACTTCTTATGTTACTCCCGATGCCAATGTAAAGATTTTCATGCCATATAATATGGGTGATCTTGAAGCCCAGGGGTCCGGAACATTGCGTATGAATGCCAATTCAATTGGTGAATTTCTTTTATACGGGGATTATATTGTCAATAAGGGGCAGTTCAATTTTGTTTTTGAAAATCTTCTGAGAAAGAAATTTGACCTTCTGGAAGGAGGGAGAATTTCCTGGGCCGGAGATCCATATGATGCATTGATCGATGTCAAAGGTCTTTATCGTGTAAAAACCTCACTCAGTTCACTTGGAATTGTACTTGATTCAACATCTTCCATCCGCAACCGTGTGAATGTGGATTGTATTATCCATCTTACTGAGCAATTGTTTGCTCCTGAGATCAAATTTAGTATCCGGCTTCCAAACACTGACCCTGATACTCAGCAACTTGTATACTCAGTTTTGGATACTACCAACGAAGCTCTGATTACACAGCAGGTGATTTCATTGTTGGTTTTGGGTAGTTTTAGTTATACAGGAGCCGCCAATGTAACTCTTGGGTCATCGTATCTGAATGTGATTTCCAATCAGTTAAGTGGTTGGTTATCACAAATTAGTAAAGATTTTGATATTGGTTTGAATTACAAACCGGGAGACAAGCTCACCAGCAATGAGTTGGAAGTAGCCTTGTCTACACAGCTGTTTGATGATCGTGTGATCATTGAAGGAAATCTGGGTATGATAAGTAATTCAAGTTCTTCCCAAGCAGCGAGTAATATTGTCGGGGATGTGGATGTCTCCTTTAAAATTACCGATGATGGTCGATGGCGACTCAAGGCATTCAATCACAGCAATACAAGTTCTACAAATAACGTTACTTCATATGATAACTATGCGCCTTATACTCAAGGAGTTGGTATATCATTCCGCAAGGAATTTGATAAATTGAGCGAAATATTCAGAAGTAAAAAGTCAAAACAAAAGAAGGAATAAACGTTTTAAGCATCAATCATTCAATAATAATTCATATTATGAAACAGCTAATTACAATCATTTTAATCATTTTTGGCAGCAGTCTTGCAGCACAGATTACCGTGAATAATTCGGATATGCCGTCGTCAGGTGATACCATTCGTACGAGTATTACTGTTGCGGACGGAACCTATGATTTTACACGCACAGGCAATAATTATACCTGGAATTTCGATGCTCTGACACCTGTAACACAGAGAGTTGATACTTTTTTATCCGTTACTCAGACTCCGATTAGTTTTTGGCCCTTCTTTATAACCAGTGCAAATCTGGCCACGAAGTTCAATCCGGCGAATATATTACCTGGTCTTCCTGCTCTTGAAGCCTATAATTTCTTTAATAATACAAGCGCTTCATACAAGGACGTTGGATACGGACTCTTAGTTTCAGGAGTTGCATTGCC
The DNA here is from genome assembly GCA_964627945.1 of uncultured Lentimicrobiaceae bacterium. Classification (GTDB taxonomy): domain Bacteria; phylum Bacteroidota; class Bacteroidia; order Bacteroidales; family F082; genus CAJBPB01. The sequence continues at coordinate 5,288 of CAZVKW010000033.1, read as the reverse complement.
TTTGAAATACAGCAGCGCGGATATGATTTATAAATTCCCGATGACAAATGGAACAAGTCACGAATCGGCATCAGGTCTGGAGATCGCTATTCCTGATATGGGATATATTCTGATCGACCGCAACCGCAGCAGTATTGTGGATGGTTGGGGAACATTGACCACTCCTTATGGAACTTTTGATGTGTTAAGATTGAAATCCACTGTCTTGGAATATGACAGTATGTATATCGATTCTCTGAATCAGGGATTCGCGGTTCAGCGAGAATATATTCAATATCAGTGGATTGGAAAGAATTTTGGTTTACCGCTTCTAAGTGTTACCGAGGATGTCTCTTTTGGTTCAACGGTTGTTTATATCGATTCAGTGCGCGATGTGAATGTTGGATTGGCCGAAAGCAGATTTGCCGGAAAATGCAATATTATTCCGAATCCTGTGACGAATATTCTTCGATTTAATCTCGATTCAAAAAGTTCGGGCACGGTATATATTTCGGTCTTTGATCTGAGCGGAAGATGTTTACTGAACCAATCAAACGCTTATCAATCTGGTGAAACGATTGAAATTCAACTGGATAATTATTCCACAAACCTAATTCCCGGAACTTATGTTGTTGTCGCTGAGATCGATCAGCGATATTATTCAGGAAAGTTTATAAAGCAATAGTGCCTGCACTTCATTTATATAAGGCTTCGGCCGGTTCAGGCAAAACCTTTACACTCGTAAAAGAATACCTGAAACTGGTGCTTGTTTCGCCCATTGCGTATCGGAGGGTGTTGGCCGTAACATTTACAAATAAAGCTGCTAATGAAATGAAGCAGCGTATTGTGGATGCTCTTGCCGAACTGGCTGTTGATGGCCCATTATGCGGAAAAACAGCTTTGTCGCTTCTTCCAGATCTTGTTCAGGAAACAAAGCTGAGTGAAGGAGAAATCCGCAAAAATGCGGCTAAAGTCCTTACTTCCATCCTTCACAACTATTCTGACTTCGCAATCAGCACCATCGACGCTTTTGTTTTCAGGCTGATCCGCACATTCTCTCGTGATCTACGGCTCCCTTTTCGCTTTGAAGTTGAACTAAGTGCGCGTAATATTACAAATCTGGCAGTCGATAATCTTCTTGGGATGATCGGTCATGATCGGTTTGTAACCCAATCCTTGCTCGAGTTTGCCCGCGATAAAATCGAAAACAACGAGAACTGGAATATTGAAACAGGTTTGAAACGTTTCGCAGCCGGATTGTTGCAGGAAGATGCCTATTATCAACTCGTTAAGAATAGAGAAGCTTCTGAAGAGGATTTTTTAGTTTGCAAATCTGAAATACTCACTTATGCCTATGGTTTTGAAAATCTGGTTTCTGGATACGCGAAAGAGGCGCTGAATCTGATTTCTGCCCACGGACTTACTTCTGATGCTTTTGCAGGGAAATCAACGGGTATTTTCAGTGTCTTACAGAAAATTTCAAAAAAGGATTTTGTTAAAGCCATGGATAGCAAGAGCTGGAGGCTTTGGCTGACCGACAAAGTCTGGATTCATAAAAACGCCTCTCCACAGGATAAAGTAAGTTTGAGTCAGATTGAGGAGCAACTCACAAGCTGGGCTGAGAAAATTAATGAGGCTCTTGAAAACCAGTTTTTTAAGTATACTTTATTCAAACTTTTAGCAAGCCGGATTCATGAATTTGCACTTAGTTCGGCTTTTGAATCGCAGTTTAAACGCATCATGGATGAGAATGATCTGGTACATATTTCTGAGTTCAATAAACGAATAGCCAGTGTTGTACTTGATTCATCAGTTCCATACATCTATGAAAGGATTGGGGAGCGTTACCAGAATTATCTGATCGATGAATTTCAGGATACTTCGGTGCTTCAGTGGCAGAATTTCCTCCCTTTAATTTCCAATTCACTGGCAAATAATAATTTAGTTTTGATTGTTGGTGATGGAAAACAGGCAATTTATCGGTTCAGAGGGGGGGAAGTGGAGCAGTTCGGCTCCTTGCCCGAAATCTTCAATAAACCAGATTTATCAGAGTTCGATCAGATTGAAGAACAGCTTATCAGAAATCATCAATTAATCGTCCTGAAACAAAACTGGCGTTCATCAGCTGAGATTGTTCACTTTAACAATGCGTTTTTTGATTTTATTAAGCCATTGCTTGGCCAGTATCAGGATATTTATCTTGCTCAGGATCAGCAGGCTGTAAATACAAAGGATGCTGGATATATCGAATTCAGATTTTCACAGAAAACAGCCAAAGAGGATATTACGAATGAATACCTGAAATGGACTGAGGAAATTGTTTTACGTCAACGTGAGCATCATTTTATCTGGCGTGATATCGCTGTTCTGGTTCAGAAAAACAAGCATGGAAACAGGATTGCTGCTTATTTATCTGAGAAGGGAATTCCGGTTGTTTCATCTGATTCTCTGTTGCTTACATCATCAGTAAAAGTCAGACTGATGATTGCTATCATGAAACTTATCACGGATAATCGGAATCTGGTCATACTTACAGAGATCATTTATGATCTTGGTCAGCTGAATATAATCAATAGTGAGAAGCGCTTTACTGATATTCTTTCAGAGCATTTTACGCAGCCTGACAATTATATTCAGGACCTGGAGAAATTGATGCAATGTGATTCCGGAAGCCTCGCAGCAGAGCGACTTTTAGCAATGAATCTCTATGATCTGGCTGAATATCTGCTCAGAATTCTTCATTTTAATGATGAAACGGATGCTTATGTGAGTTTTTTGCTCGAAGAAGTTTTTGCTTTTGAAACTCGGCAAAACAGTGGTTTGCCCGACTTTTTAAATTATTGGGAAGAGAATTCTTCCTCGTTATCGCTGAAAGTTCCGGAGCGACTCGATGCTGTGAAAATAATGACAATTCATAAAGCTAAAGGTCTTGAATTCCCGGTGGTTATCTATCCATTTGCTGATAATGACCGTTTTAGGTTAACCCGCGATGAAGCCTGGGTTGATCTTAGTGAGGAAAAATTAGGTCGAATTAGAAGTGGCTTGATTCCAGTATCGAAATCGCTTATTAATACGCGTTTTGGTGATTTGTATCAGGAAGAATTTGAAAAAACCAATCTGGATGC
>CAZVKW010000033.1:0-2084 GCA_964627945.1 uncultured Lentimicrobiaceae bacterium | reverse complement strand
TGGGGAAATCTGGTGCATGCAATTCTGGCAGAAGTAAACTATTTTGCTGATCTTGAAGATGTTATCCAGCATTTTATGACCGAAGGAATTCTAAGTCAGGCAGAAGCAGAGAAAATCAATCAGCAACTGAAAGCCTTTTTTGATTTGGAATTGCTTCACGATTGTTATGCACCTGGCGCTGTTATTAGAAACGAGAAGGAAATCATGAGCGCTTCTGGTGAAATTTACCGGCCTGACCGTTACGTTAAGCTGTCAGATCGAAGTATCCTGATCGATTATAAAACCGGATTACCTTCTGAAACACATAAAAAACAGATGATGCAATATGCTGATTTGATCAAACGAATGGAAAATAAGTCTCCTGAGGCATATTTGGTTTATTTGCAGCATCCTTTACAAATAGTTCAATGCTAATACTTTAATATTTAATACTTTATGAAAAAAGTCCTGCTAACTTTTATTTTATTTGGGTTGATACTTACCCGACTTTCAGCTCAGGAAGAATCGCGGCTCATGCGATTTCCAACTGTTTATGACAATCTTGTCGTTTTTTCGTATGCCGGTGACCTCTATTCTGTTCCGCTGCAAGGTGGTGTTGCCAGACAACTGACCAACGATAAAAATGGTTTTGAGGTTTTTCCACGATTTTCGCCTGATGGTACACAGATTGCTTTTACCGGACAATATGATGGAAACACCGAAGTATATCTTATGCCGGCAAGCGGCGGTCATCCTGAACGTCTGACGATTACGGCCACATTGGGTCGCGATGATCTCTCTGACCGCATGGGTCCTAACAATATCGTGATGACATGGCGCGATAATGAAAACATCGTTTTTCGCTCACGCAAACAAACATTCAACGATTTTAAAGGACAGCTTTTTGCTGTGTCGGTGAATGGTGGAATTTCTGAAGAATTGCCACTGCCCGACGGCTCATGGTGTTCTTTTTCACCTGATGGCAAGCAGATGGTGTATAATCGTGTATTCCGTGAATTCAGAACCTGGAAATATTACAAAGGCGGAATGGCCGATGATATCTGGTTTCATGATTTCAATACCCACGAAACACGCAATCTGACCAACAATATCAGTCAGGATATTTTTCCGATGTGGAAGGATGACAAAGTCTATTTCCTTTCGGACCGCGACCGTACAATGAACCTTTTTGTGTATGATATGAAGGCCCAGACGACCACCAAACTAACGAATTATACCGAATACGACATCAAATTCCCTTCGCTCGGCAACAATATCATTGTGTATGAAAATGCCGGATATCTGTACAATTTTGATCTGAAAAGCCAGACTGCCACAAAGATTCCTGTGATAATTCTGAGCGACCTCACACTGGCACGAACGAAATATATCGATGCATCGAAATTCATCAATACATATGATGTTTCTCCTGATGGTCAACGTCTGGCGTTTGGTGCCCGTGGCGATATCTTTTCTGTCCCCGCAAAAACCGGGATTACCCGCAATCTGACCCATTCATCCGGTTTTCATGATCGGGAAGTTGTCTGGTCACCCGATGGGAAATATATTTCCTATATCTCTGATCGGAGCGGTGAAGACGAAATCTATATCCAGGATCAGTCAGGATTACAGGAAGCAATTCAAATCACTTCAGCATCAACTACTTATAAATTTCAACCCATCTGGTCACCCGACAGCAAGAAAATGATGTGGGCCGACAAAGAAGGAAAACTGAATGTTGTTGATGTTCAGACGAAAAGTATTAGCACGATCGCGGAATCTGATGCCTGGGAGTTTAACAATTACACATGGTCGCATGACAGCCGTTTTATTGCTTACACACTTCCGAGCAATTTCACAGTAAGCAGGATTTTTATCTATTCATTGGATTCCAAAGAGGCCATTGCCGTTACCGATTCCTGGTATGATGCCGGTTCACCTGCTTTTGATCCAACAGGTAAATACCTGTATTTCAATTCTTCACGCGATTTTAATCCAACTTATAGCTGGACTGAATGGAATCATGTCTATACCGATATGAGCCGCGTTTATCTGGTTACCCTGCAAAAGGAAACACCTTCACCTTTTGAACCAGAGAACAATGA
>CAZVKW010000032.1:20272-26820 GCA_964627945.1 uncultured Lentimicrobiaceae bacterium | reverse complement strand
ACCATATTTTTATTGATGGTGATATCAGCCTTCACGAGGGTATTTTCAACTACTTTGCCAGTCAGATTTGGGAATTTTGAACGCAAATCGATAAGCATCAGATGGTTATCTGTTCCATCAGAAATAACATGATAACCACGATCGGTAAATGACTTTGCCATGACGGCTGCATTTTTTTGCACCTGCAGGATATAATCAAAATATTCGTCCGATAAAGCCTCACCAAAAGCTACTGCTTTACTGGCAATCACGTGTTCAAGTGGTCCGCCCTGAATACCAGGGAACACTGCTGAATTCAGAAGGGCCGACATCATTTTGATCTCGCCTTTCGGTGTAGCCAATCCCCATGGATTTTCAAAATCCTCGCCCATCAGGATGAGTCCGCCACGCGGTCCGCGCAGGGTTTTGTGTGTTGTAGTGGTAACGATATGACAGTGTTCGATCGGATCATTGAGCAAACCTTTGGCGATGAGTCCGGCAGGATGCGAAATATCGGCCATCAGAATGGCATCAATCTCGTCGGCAATGTCGCGCATACGTTCATAATCCCAATCGCGCGAATAGGCTGAAGCTCCTGCAATGATGAGTTTCGGGCGTTCTTTCATCGCCAGTTCTTCCATCATATCATAATCAACAAGTCCTGTTTTTTCGCTCACGCCATAAGCAATCGGGTGATAAAGAATCCCGCTCGAATTTACCGGTGAACCATGGGAAAGGTGTCCGCCATGTGAAAGATCAAGACCCATGAAAGTATCACCTGGTTTCAGGCAGGTGAGCAAGACTGCCATATTGGCCTGAGCGCCTGAATGCGGTTGAACATTGGCATATTCCGAGTCGAAAAGATCGTTGGCTCGGTCAATCGCGATCTGCTCAGTCTGATCCACGATTTCGCAACCACCATAATATCGTTTTTCGGGATAACCCTCTGCATATTTGTTTGTTAAGACCGAACCCATAGCTTCCAAAACCTGGTCGCTCACAAAATTTTCTGATGCAATCAGCTCAAGGCCATGCATCTGTCTTTCTTTTTCCTTTTGGATTAACTCGAAAATCTTTTCGTCTCTTTTCATAATTTATTGATTTTATGTCTTTTACCCTATTAAGGATTGTTGCATCAAAGGTAAATCATTTTCACAAAACCAAGCCTGCTTTCATATACATAATTCATGCTGAATTGGTTCTCTCTAAACAGAAATTCATCCCGGATTTTAAAAACCTGAATGTCGCATGAATTTACGACCTTTGCAGGCAAAGAAATTATTCATTTTCTGGTTTTTCAATCAAATATGATTCAATTCGACAGATTTATACTGCCCAACGGGCTGAGAGTTATTGTGCATCAGGATGTTTCGACACCTATGGTTGCCATGAATATTTTATACGATGTGGGAGCCCGCGATGAAAATCCTGATAAAACAGGTTTTGCGCATTTGTTTGAGCACCTCATGTTCGGCGGTTCGGTGAATATTCCGAATTACGACGGGCCATTGCAGCAAGCAGGTGGTGATAACAATGCTTTCACAAACAGCGATATCACAAACTATTATCTGACTATACCGAAAAACAACCTCGAAACAGCTTTCTGGCTCGAATCGGACCGAATGCTGAACCTTGCATTTAGCGAGAAAAGCTTCGAAGTTCAACGCCATGTAGTCATTGAGGAATTCAACCAAAGTTACCTCAACCAGCCGTATGGTGATGTCTGGTTGCTGCTGAAACCCCTTGCATACAAAGAACATCCTTACCAATGGAACACCATCGGAAAGGAAACTTCGCATATTGCTAATGCAACACTCGATGATGTAAAAGCTTTTTACACAAAGTTTTATAACCCTGACAATGCCATCCTGACACTTGCCGGGAATATCACAACTCAGGAAGTTAATGACCTCGCAACGAAATGGTTCGGACCAATCGATAAACAGACATTCTATAAGAGAAATCTTCCTGCAGAGCCTGTTCAGACAGAAACCCGCACTTTGACCGTTCACAGGAATGTGCCAACTGACGCTATTTACAAAGCATGGCATTGTGGATCACGAGCCGATTCATCCTACTATGCAAGCGATTTGCTTTCTGATTTGCTTGGGTCGGGACAATCGTCCATCTTACACCTTGAACTCGTTAAAAAACAAAGTCTATTCTCTGATCTTGATGCCTATATCACAGGGGATCAGGATCCCGGCCTGTTTATCATCAGCGGAAAACTGATGCCGGGTGTATCAGCAGAGAATGCTGATCTGGCCTTGCAAAAGGTGATTGAACGATTTTGCGAAAAAGGCGTAAGCAAAGCAGCCATCGAAAAAGTAAAAAACAGAGTTGAAAGCACATTGGCTTTCTCAAATATTTCACTCTCAAACCGTGCACTTGAACTCTCAATTTGTGAACATCTGGGCGACGCAAACCTGATCAATCAGCTTCCCGGAATGTACGAAAAAGTTGGGAGAATTGAAATCCGTGATCTTGCCCGACAGTTATTCCGCAATGATAACTGCAGCACTTTATACTACCTGTCGGAAACCGGAAATCAGAATCAAACAAACCAAAACGCATAAGCCCATGATCGACAGAAAGATAGCTCCATCAACACAAACGATTGATAAACTAAACATTATATATCCAACGCAATTTGTTTTCGACAACAGAATTCCGGTATTTGTTTTTCAGAGCAGTCTTCATGAGGTAATCAAGATTGATATTGCTTTTGATTCAGGAACAGCACAACAATCAGCCCCATTGGCAGCCAATTTAAGTTTGAAAATGCTTCACGAAGGCACCAAAACCTGGCCCGGATCACGTCTAAGCACCCAGCTTGAATCGAATGGTGCTTTTGTAAGTCATCATGCAAGCAAAGATGATTCCGTTATTACTTTTCTGTTTCTCAAAAAGAACTTACTCAAAGTTCTGCCTCTTCTCCAAAGCATGTTGAAAGAACCAGCATTCTCTGCCAAAGAATTCAGAATATTGAAAAGAATTGAGAAGGAAGAGTTTCTGATCAACAACGAAAAATCAAAGCATCAGGCGTCCAGACTAATGAATATGAAACTTTTCGGTGCAAATACAGCCTATGGCCGAATTGCCAATGCAAAAGACTATGACAAGCTGCACTTATTTGATATTCAGAATCATTACAAAAGTCATTTTGGGCCGGCCAATTGTCGCATTGTCATAAGTGGCCCTGTAGATGACGAAATCATCGCATTACTGAATCAACACATTGGTAATGAATGGAATACAGATGCAAAAAGAACAAAACCTTCTACAACTTTTGAATTCAGCGCAGGAACAGAACGCATAAGCAAAGCTGGCGCACTACAGACAGCCATTCAATCAGGAAGAACAGTGATGCACCGCCTCGATGAAAACTTCGCTTCATTTTTGTTACTGAATACTTTGCTGGGAGGCTATTTTGGCTCCAGACTGATGAGCAATATCCGCGAAGATAAAGGATACACATATGGAATTTATTCCCAGGTTAATTCATATTTACATGCAACCTCATTTCTCATCGCGACTGAAGCCGGAACCAATGTAACTCAGCCAACACTGGATGAAATAGCATTCGAAATGAAACAATTAAGAGAGAATCTGGTTGATGCGGAAGAACTTGAGCTGGTAAAAAGCTATCTGACAGGTAGTTACCTACGTGGTTTAGACGGTGTTTACAATCAGGCAGAAAAGTTCAGGTCGATCCATGCATTTGGACTGAATATGGATTATTACAATACGACCTTACAACGCATGATGAAGACGGACGCTAAAAAACTTCAGGAACTGGCACAACAGTATCTGAACCCTGAGCAAATGGCAACAGTGCTTGTAGGAGCTTGATTTTCAATCACATTTCAGATCTGCCGACGCCTTATTTCGGCCAAAAAAACGGCAGTTGCCACTGAAGCATTCAGTGATTCTGCTTTCCGGTTGCTGGTTCCATAGTTGGGAATGGAAATTTTTCTGTTGAGAAACTCCATACAGTTTAGTCGGATTCCATGCGATTCGCTGCCAATCACCAACAATCCTTCTGCAGAATTGATTTCTGCCTGATACACATCTTCACCATCCAAAGTTGTTCCATAAACAGGAATATTCAGTTGCCTGGCTTCGGTAAAAATATCTGAAAGTTCCCGGTTGACAATGTTTACCCGAAAAATGGAACCCATCGAGGCCTGAACCACTTTCTGGTTGAAAACATCCACAGTGTCGGTACTGCAGACAATCTGCTGAAAACCAAACCAGTCGGCTGTCCGTATAATCGTACCTAGATTTCCAGGATCATTGATTCCATCCAAAACGAGTGTAAACTTTCCTTGTAGATTCAGGGGATTTGACATTTTTTCAGGAATCTCAGCAATCGCAATGATTCCGGGTGGAGTGGAAAGACTACTCAATTGGAGCATATCCTTTTCAGAAACAATGTCCGTTTCAATTTGTGTATTCAACGAAAAGGAATTTGAATCCAGCCAATTGCTGGTCGTGATCAGGGCTTCGGTAATAAAATCACTGTGAAGAAGTTCCTCCACATTCTTCAGTCCTTCGACTGAGAACAGACCATGTAAATATCTGTACTTCACCTGTTTCAGTGAAGTATATTTTTTGAACTGATTATTCGTAAGCATAAAAAAAACCCAAAACTGATGGTACAGCTTTGGGTTAAAATTAGGTATTTTCCGTTGATTACTCGCCGAAAACTTCGAAAGGAATTTCAAACTGAACTTCCTTGTGCAAACGGATTTTTGCTTTGTATTCGCCCAGTTCTTTGATGCCTTCTTCGTTGAGAACGATGCGTTTGCGGTCGATTTCAATGTTCTTGGCTTCTTTGATTGCGTTTACGATCTGAAGGGCATTCACCGATCCGAAAATCTTTCCAGATGCACCGGCTTTGGCACCGATACGAAGGGTTAGACCTTCAAGTGCTTTTTCAATAGCGAGTGCTTCATTTTTCACCTTTTCGGCTTTGAAGGATTGCTGTTTCTTCAGTTCAGCAAGAATTTTACGGTTTGTTTCGTTGGCGATAATAGCCAGACCGTTCGGAATGAGGTAGTTACGAGCATAACCGTTTTTAACGGTAACGATATCATGGGTAAAACCCAGATTATTCACATCTTGTTTAAGAATCACTTCCATTGCTAGTCCTCCTCAATTATTTAAGTAAATCAGCCACATAGGGCATTAAGGATAAATGACGCGCTCTTTTAACTGCCTGAGCGGTCTTTCTCTGAAACTTGGTTGAAGTTCCGGTAATACGGCGTGGTAAAAGTTTACCCTGTTCGTTTACAAACTTCAACAGAAAATCTGCATCCTTATAATCGATGTATTTGATGCGATTTTTTTTGAACCGGCAGTACTTTTTCTTCTTGGTGTCGACTGCTATCGGGGTCAAATATTTGATTTCTGTACTTCCTTGAGCCATTGTCTTTGTTGTTAAATGGTTACTGATTGATTAAGCTTCAGCCTTTTCCGTAGCGGTTTCTTTGGCTTTTCTGCGTTTCTTCTCGTTATACGCGATTGCGTGTTTGTCGAGTTTCACCGTAAGGAATCGGATGATGCGTTCATCGTGCTTGAGCTGGGTTTCGAAATCGGCGATCATGGCGCCATCGGCTCTGAATTCGACCAGATGATAGAAGCCGGTTGACTTCTTCTGGATCGGATAAGCCAGTTTTCGCATTCCCCAATGCTCTTCGTGAACAATTTCAGCACCATTGTCGTTCAGGTAGTCCTGAAACTTTTTTACCGCTTCCTTCATCTGTTCTTCAGACAAAACGGGAGTTACAATGAAAACGGTTTCGTACTGGTTCATAATGTAATGTGTTAATGATTAAATGATTATAAAATGGAGTGCAAAGGTAGAAATTTTTCTGACAAGAAAACTATTTAACTGAAAAATATCTCAATATTTGATTTTCAGGCATTTGCTACCATTTCGCCACAAATAAACTCTGCGGCTTTTCCGTTTCCGAAAATCGGTTTAAAAGTCTGTTTATCTGATAGTTGGAAATGTCTCCATGCAGAAATAATACGGTTTTCATCAGCATCGGCAAGGATAGCGGCTCCGGCCTCAACCAACTCGGTCCACTCAGTTTCGGGACGCAGAATGATGCAATTCTTTTCGAAAAAATATGCTTCTTTCTGCACTCCGCCTGAATCTGTAATCACCATCGAAGCATATTTTTCAAGAACGATCATCCCTAAAAAGGATGCAGGTGGAATTAAAACGATTTCATTTCCTGACTGAATGCGGTCAAAAAGTTCTTTTTTAAGAACTTGTGGAAGCATTTTAGCCGTTCGGGGATGAAGAGGAAGTACTATCTTTTGTTTGCTTTGTTCTGCAATATTGAGCAAAGCCCTGAAAATGCTATTTAACCTCACCGGTTCATCCGTATTGTTGTTCCGGTGTATCGTGCTTAGAATGAACTGATTGGCAACTAGCTGATTATCTGACAAGATCGTCGATTTTGATTCAGCAATACCGGCAAAATAGAGGCTGTTATCGAACATCACATCACCGCAATGATAAATTTTTGGATTGTCTGCGTGAAATGGAGCTAAGG
>CAZVKW010000032.1:2272-20172 GCA_964627945.1 uncultured Lentimicrobiaceae bacterium | reverse complement strand
GCTGTCTGAACGCCATGACTTGCCGAGCCCACGCCAAGATTGTAATCGGGTTGCGGAATCCCAAGTTCCTGAAAAAATACATCCGACATATTTTCGTCGTAATGTTGTCCGGTATGCACAATGATTTCGGCGATCTGCTCACTGAATTGATTGCGTATCGCCCTGCTGAGTGCTGCAGCCTTGATGATCTGAGGGCGTGCCCCTATAATAGTTATTATCTTGATTTTCATTTATTTATCCGGGAATATTAATCGATAACCCGGACAAAGGTAGTATTTTCCATTTTCTGTATTGCTGAAAAAGCAAGCAGCAACTATCTCAATCTGAGTTTCGTACCTGGTTTTACAGATTCGCCATCCATTAGCTTATTCATTTTTTGAAGACGCTTTAAACGAATTCCATATAACTGACTTACAGCATGAACCGACTCCCCTTCCCTGAAAGTATGTTCTTTTATTTTCGCTGATTTTCGGTGTTTCGCTTCAAGATAAATCATCATCCCCTGTTCGGGTTTGAAGTCTTTTTCGAAATCGTTGTATTTGTGTATCTGGAAAGCATAAATCTTAAACTCAGCTGCAATACTCTGAATATCATCAGTTTCACGGAAAAATATCACCTTTGAACCATTGTTCTCATGTACAAAACGACCCAGATCAGATTTTCCAACAACGACATAATCGGAAGGATTAACCGCGATAAAATCAAACAAATCGACAGGTATTGAATGATCAATTTGTATTTCTTTCTCACCTGTAACCATTTTATCAAAGCGTGTTAGATCGAATTTTTCGATCAGATTAATAAGCAATTCCGCATAGTGTGGATTTGTCGCATAACCTGCCTTTTTAAGTCCGCTTGCCCATGATTTGTAGTCGGTTATTTTCAATGTAAACAAATCAGCGTAACGCTCACGCTGTGTTAGAAAAACAGAATGATCCCGAAACGATTCCTCCGGATCTTTGTATTTTCTAAAGCATTCATTCGGAGCATCATCCGTCATTTGATAGGTTGCTCCAGTCCAGTCCTTATGGCATTTTATTCCGAAATGGTTGTTGGCTTTACGGGCCAGTTCACTGTTTCCGCTTCCTGATTCGAGTATCGCCTGAGCAAGTGTGATTGAAGCCGGAATCTTATATTCCTTCATTTTACTGATTGCGACAGCCTGATAAGTTTCAATGTACTTTTCGGTCGTAATCCTTTCCTGAGCAACAATGGTTGAAGCAGAAATGATCATTAACTCAAAAAAAAACAGAAATATAACAGTCGTTCTTTTACAGTTCATAGCCTGAACAAATATAGTTTTTTTGAAAGCAATCCAACCAGCCGAAAAAAAACTCATGGTTTGCCCGAAAGCATTACCTTCGAAGCATAATTCAGAATGAAAGTATGGACCTGATAATTAAGTATTTTCCACAGCTGAACCCGGTTCAAATTCAGCAGATTGAAGCCCTCAAACCCTTTTATGAAGACTGGAACAGCAAAATCAATCTGGTTTCACGCAAGGATATGGAGCATTTTTACGAACGACATGTACTTCATAGTCTGGCCATCGCCCGTTACATCAGATTTCCTGAGGGAAGCATGATCATGGATGTTGGAACAGGAGGTGGTTTTCCGGGAATTCCACTGGCAATTCTATATCCGGAGTCAAAATTTCTGCTGATCGACAGCATCGGAAAAAAAATCATGGTGGTGAACAAGGCCATTGAACACCTTCAACTCAGCAATTGTGAGGCCCGTCAGCAAAGAGCCGAAACAGTGAAAGAGAAATTCGATTTCATCCTCAGCCGCGCCGTGACCGATGTTCCTGAGTTTTTATCATGGGTTGGCAAAAGTTTTCACGGAAAAAGCAGAGGCAGTATCCCGAACGGAATTCTATTACTTAAAGGCGGTGACCTGAACAATGAACTAAATAATCTTCCAGACAGATGGATTGTAAAGAGAATGGCAATCCGGCAGTGGTTTGAAGAGGATTTTTTCGAAACCAAGCAACTTATTCATATTTTTTAAACAAGCATCATCTTGATATATAAATCATTAACAATTAATGATTTTTTGAAAAAGCGCATTTCTGAACACCAATACAATAAATTTATAAATTCGCCCGATATTAAAAATCTTAAACCATTGAATTATGACAGACGCTATTAAAAGATCCCTTCGGGATTCAAAGACAGCCCGGTGGATCGCACTCGGATTGATCTCCCTAACAATGTTTTTTGCCTATTTCTTTGTTGATGTAGCCGCACCTCTTCAAAGTCTGCTTGAAAGAAATCACGGATGGTCTCCCGAAACCTTTGGGATGCTTGGTGGCTCAGAGTTTTTTCTGAATGTTTTCGCATTCTTTTTGATTTTATCAGGTATCATTCTTGATAAAATGGGTATCAGATTTACAATTATCACTGCCGGTCTAGCAATGGTATTAGGTAGTGCAATCAAATATTTCGCATTAACTGAAGCATTTGCGGGTAGTGGATTAGCCGAATGGCTTGGCACTTTCTGGGTTTCGGTTCCGGCCTCTGCAAAACTGGCATTTTTTGGATTTTCAATTTTTGGTGTTGGTGTTGAAATGGCTGGTATAACGGTTTCTAAAACAATCGTTAAATGGTTCAAAGGCAAGGAAATGGCTTTGGCTATGGGATTGGAAATGGCTGTGGCTCGACTTGGCGTTTTTGCTGTATTTCGTTTGTCACCCATTTTTGCAGAGAACGGTGGAGCATCAAATTCGATTTTCTGGGGTTTGGCGTTTCTATGTATCGGATTTCTCAGTTTCTTCATCTATACGTTTATGGATGCCCGTCTCGACAAAGAGATTGGCACTGATGCCAATGCTGAACCTGAAGAGGTATTCCGTGTTAGTGATCTTTGGCTGATCATGAAAAACCCTGGTTTTCTGGCTATTGCAGGTTTATGCGTACTTTTCTATTCAGCAATTTTCCCTTTTCAGAAGTTTGCCACTGATATGCTTGCATCAAAACTTGACATCAGTATCAAAGATGCCGCAGCCATGTTCTCCTATTTCCCGATAGGTGCCATGATACTTACTCCATTCATCGGAGCATTCCTCGATAAAAAAGGTCTTGGTGCAACCATGATGTTGTATGGTGCTATTTTACTTACTGTTTCGCATCTCATTTTCGCACTTGTTCCTGCTGCTGCCTTTACAAACTTAGTTGCTTATGCCACAATCGTTGTATTAGGATTGGCATTTTCTCTTGTTCCGGCTTCCATGTGGCCGTCAGTTCCTAAAATTGTTGAAGAAAGATTTCTTGGTTCAGCTTACGGATTGATCTTCTGGATTCAGAATATCGGATTGCTAGCTGTTCCGATTCTCATCGGATGGTCGTTAAGCGCTGCCAATCCTGGAGTTGCTGAAGCGATTGCTGCTGGTGACACTGCCGCAAAATACAATTATACTGTTCCTGAGTTTATTTTCGCAGGTTTCGGTATTATGGCAATGGTATTGTCGGTTGTGCTTAAAATTGTGGATAAACGCAAAGGCTATGGTCTGGATCAGCCAAACACAAAGTCATAATAATTAAAAAAGGGTAGTTTATTTATTTGATTACCCTAAGAAAATGGAACCTTTGATGAAAGGGTTCCATTTTTTTATTCCCAAAATCCAGACTGCCGATCAAATAACAAATTGTATTAAAACTCAGATCGGGAACTTTTTTTTACCATGAACAGGTAAACTTAATTTCGAGAATAACACTCAAAACAGAGCGCTAATTCATTCTATTTTTATACTTTTATCCCAAGAAAATAAACATTCAATATAATCAAAAATTCAGCCATTATGAGCAAATCAATTCTTGATCTCGAACCAAAAGAAGTATGGGCAAATTTCCATTCTCTCACCCAGATACCCCGTCCGTCAAAACACGAAGACAAAATTCAGGAATTCATGGTGAATTTCGGCCAGTCACTTGGTCTGGAAACCCTGAAGGATGAAACCGGAAACGTAATCATCAAAAAACCAGCTACACCGGGAATGGAAGACCGCATGGGTGTTGTGCTGCAGAGCCACCTCGATATGGTTCCTCAGAAAAACAGTGACAAAGTGCATGATTTCACAACTGATCCAATCACAACCCATATTGAAGGTGATTGGGTGAAAGCTGATAAAACCACGCTTGGTGCAGATAATGGCATCGGTGCTGCTGCAACAATGTCAGTATTGGCTTCAACAGAGCTCGTTCACGGACCCATCGAAGCTTTGTTTACATGCGATGAGGAAACCGGGATGACAGGCGCTAACGAATTGAAACCGGGATTGCTGGATGGTGACATTCTGTTAAACCTCGATTCTGAAGACGAAGGCGAGCTTTATATTGGCTGCGCAGGTGGTGTCGATTCAACAGGTGAATTCAAACCAAGTTTTGAAAATGTTCCCGAAGGACATATTGCATTCAATATCACCGTAAAAGGTTTAAAAGGTGGTCACTCAGGCCTTGATATCAATCTTGGTCGCGGAAACGCCAACATCATTCTCAACGCTTTGTTACAAATGGCTTCCGATAAATTCGGATTAAGGCTTGCAACAATCAATGGTGGAAGTCTGCGCAATGCTATTCCACGTGAGGCATTTGCTGTTGTTACAGTTCCGGTTAATCATAAAGACGCTTTTTCACAATTTGTTAGCGAATTCGAAGCCATCGTGAAAGCAGAATTTGCATCCGCTGACGAAGGACTTTCAGTAAGTTCATCTTCATCTGCAAACCCGGAAAAAGTAATTGATGCAGCAACACAAAAAGGTCTGTTCAATGCTGTTGCAAACTGTCCGAATGGTGTGATAGCTGTGATGGCTGATATGCCGGGCGTTGTTGAAACATCTTCCAACCTTGCAATTGTTACCATGAAAGGCGATTTGATCATGATCGCATCACTACAGCGTAGTTCTGTTGATTCTGCCAAAATTAAACTGGCTGAGCAGATTTGCAAAGTATTCACTGATTCAGGTGCAAAAGCATTTTCATCTGGCGATTATCCCGGATGGAAACCGAATGTAAATTCACCTGTTCTTCAGGCAATGAAGAATGTTTATCTGAATAAATTCGGTAAAACACCTGAAGTGAAAGTGATCCATGCCGGACTCGAATGTGGAATTTTGGCTGGTGCTTACCCTGATCTGGATATGATTTCTTTTGGCCCAACAATCCGTCATCCGCACTCACCCGACGAAAAAGTAAATATTAAGACTGTCGGTCTTTTCTGGGATTATCTGGTTGAAACTTTGAAAGAAATACCGGTAAAAGCATAAATTAATTTATTGATTTTAAGTTATTTACATAATTTGTAAGATAATTTTCTAATTTTTTTTAGTCATTCATTGGGTGTAACGATATTATTTTCTTACCTTTGCACTCCCAAAAATAAGGCACGATGAAACGTACATTTCAACCCTCGAACAGAAAGAGGAAAAACAAACATGGATTCAGAGAAAGAATGGCAACTGCGAATGGCCGTAAGATTATCAAAGCACGCAGAGCCAAAGGCAGAAAGAAATTGACTGTTTCTGACGAGCGTAAATAACAGGCTTCAGCCTATCAGGATAATTATTTAAGGTTCAACAGAAGGTGATGTTTTTACGTTGCCTTCTGTTTGTTTTATATACGTTCTCAAACCCTATTTCAATCAACAAAAGTCTGATTTTCCTGATCAGCATTATCTCCAACATTTTTTCATTAATTTCGCAGCATTATCACGCATTTCTGAATGGAAACATTTCTTACAATCATTTTTTGGGTATTGGTCATTTATTATCTGATCAAACTCATCGTTCGCTACCTTTTCCCATTTCTGCTTGTTCGTTTTATCAACAGAATGCAGAACAAAATGGGTGGATTTCAAACCCAGGCTGAAAACCCTTCGCGTGAAGGCGAAGTAAAGGTCAAATACAATCCTGAATCCAATCCAAAATCAAATACTGATTTGGGTGAATATATTGATTTCGAAGAAATTAAAGACAATCCAAAACCATAAACAATGACAAATCCGCCCTTGAACTGGAAAAGAATCTTTCCGATTATTACTGCGATACTGGTATTTATCGGGATCACAATCGCGTATTTCAGTCCTTTGCTTGAGGGCAAGAGACTTGATCAGCACGATATCAATATGTTTAAGGGTATGTCGAAAGAGATTGCCGACTTTCGTGAAAAAACCGGCGAGGAAGCCCTCTGGACCAATTCCATGTTTGGCGGCATGCCTGCCTGGCAGATCTCTGTGGTTTATAATGGGAATCTTATTCGTTATCTCAAACAAGTCATTGAATTAGGTCTCCCCTATCCGGCAAATGCCGTTTTTGTCTATTTCCTTGGTTTTTTTATTTTACTTCTGGTAATGGGAGTAGATCCCTGGGTCAGTCTGGCCGGAGCAATCGCATTTGGACTGTCGTCGTATTTCTTTATCATCATCGGGGCAGGGCACACTTCCAAAGCACATGCGATCGGATATATGGCCCCGGTCATTGCAGGAATTGTGCTTGCTTACAAAGGTAATTATCTAAAAGGCGCCTTATTAACTTCCATCGCGCTGGCACTGGAAATTGAGGCTGGCCACCTTCAGATCACATATTATTTACTGCTTATCGTTCTTATTCTGGGTCTCGCCCAGCTGATCGATGCGATCCGGTTTAAAACTCTTCCACATTTCGGAAAGGCTACCGGATACCTAATTATTGCAGCCCTTTTGGCTGTGATGACACATTTTACAAGTTTATATGCAGCCTACGATTACGGTAAAGATACAACCCGAGGAAAACCAATCCTGACAAAAGACGTTACCGATCAGACCGGTGGTCTCGACCGCAGTTATATTACCCATTGGAGTTATGGAATTGGTGAAACATGGTCGCTGATGATTCCGAATGCCAAGGGAGGTGCTTCGGCCATGATTGGTTCAAAACATCCTTCACTTGAAAACGCAGAACGCGGAATTCGTCAGGCTGTCGCACAACAAAACGCATATTGGGGTGATCAACCCGGAACATCCGGACCAGTATATGCCGGTGCTATTATTATTTTCCTGTTCGTGCTTGGAGCCTTTTTTGTTAAAGGAAAATACAAATGGGTGCTGTTAGGAGCCACTTTCATGTCCATTATACTTGCATGGGGAAAAAACTATATGCCGGCCACGAACTTCTTCCTTGATTATATTCCCGGATATGATAAATTCAGGGCGGTTACGATGACTCTTGTCATTGCCGAATTATGCATTCCTCTTCTCGCCTTCCTTGGTCTGTATGAGATTTACAAGAATCCATCCCTTCTGAAGGAGAAACAAAAGTATTTCTTCATTGCCTTTGGTTTTACCGGTGGTTTGAGTCTGCTGTTTTATCTATTACCCGGAATGTTTTTCAATTTTCAGAGTGCAGAAGAAATCACTGAGTTTGCAAAAATACGTCAGACCAATCCTTCGGATGCCGGACAAATAGATATGTTTATTAAAAATCTTGAAGCTGTCAGAATCGGAATCTTCAAAGCAGATGCTATCCGGAGTTTTATGTTCATAAGCATCGCAGCAGCATTGATATATGCCTATGGTATTAACAAACTGAAACAGAACTACCTGCTAATAGCACTCACACTGTTGATTCTTGTGGATATGGTCATGATCGACAACCGTTATCTGAACAACAATAAATTTGTATCAAAACAGAAAACTGAAGTGCCATTTCAGGCAAGTACTGCAAACAAAGCGATTCTCAAAGACAACGAACCGGGTTTCAGGGTTCTTGATCTTACAACAAGCACCTTTAACGATGCCAGTACATCCTATTTCCATCGTTCGATTGGTGGATATCATGGAGCCAAACTGCAACGATATCAGGATCTTATTGAGAATAATCTGCAATATGAGATCAGTGATTTCGGTAAAGTAATGCAGAACAAACCCGATATGATGTCGCTTGATGCACAACTCGATAAGTCAGTTGCACTAAATATGCTGAATACCCGATACATTATCTATAATCCTCAGGCTGCACCTATCCCAAATCAACATGCTTTTGGAAGCGCGTGGCTTGTTAATTCGATCGTTTGGGCAGCTAATGCCAATCAGGAAATAGAACTTCTGAAATCGACTGATTTACAATCTACAGCTGTCGTACATGAAGAATTCAGAAAGGAAGCAGGTTCAATCGAAAACAAAGCATTAAGCAATGTTAGCATTGAATTGGTGAAGTACGAACCCAATAAGCTTGAATATCAGGTAAAATCAAATCAAACTTCATTGGCTGTTTTCTCCGAAATCTGGACTTCAAAAGGCTGGAATGCCTATATCGATAACACTAAAACGCCGCTTTTGCGCGCCAATTATCTGCTTCGTGCTGTGGTGATTCCGGAAGGAGAACATAAGGTTGTATTAAAATATGAACCAAAAATCTGGTCAATTGGGCAAACAATCTCCTTTGCCAGCTCATTCCTTCTTCTTGCAGCAGCGATCGTTCTTGCCGTGATGGAATGGCGACGACGAAAGCAAACATCTGAAGCATGAAACGTGTTCTGATCATTACCTATTACTGGCCTCCTGCAGGTGGTGGTGGTGTTCAGCGCTGGCTGAAATTCGCCCGTTATCTGCATGAATTTGGTTGGGAACCGATCATTTACACCCCAAAGAATCCCGAGATGCCGGAAACAGATGAGAGTCTGCTTAACGATATCCCGAAAGATCTTTTGGTTTTAAAAACCAATATCTGGGAACCTTATCGTTTATATAAACTTTTTACCGGCAAAAAAGCTGATCAGAAAATTCAGACAGCTTTCCTATCGGAGAAAAAACAAAAAAGTAACTGGCTCGAAAACATCAGTTTACAGATAAGAGGAAGCCTTTTCATTCCTGATGCCCGCCGTTTCTGGATCAAACCTTCAAGCCAGTTTTTAACAAAATGGCTGTCAGAAAACCATGTTGACGCCATCGTTTCTACAGGACCACCTCATAGTATGCATTTGATTGCCATGAAGTTGCGTGATACATTACATATCCCGTGGTTAGCAGATTTCAGGGATCCCTGGACCAATATCGACTTTTATCATCAGCTTAAACTGAGTCGACATGCCGATGCCCGACATCATCGACTTGAGAAAGAAGTCCTGCTAAAAGCGGATGCTGTGACAGTTGTTAGTCGCGGAATGTTGCTTGAATTTGAACAGATTATCGATCGTCCTTATAAAGTTATCACCAATGGATATGATGAAGCGGACATCGCTCACATCACTGATATTCAGCAGGATAAAAAATTCAGCATTGCACATATTGGTTCATTGGTTAAAACCAGAAATCCACAGGTCTTGTGGAATGCTTTAAAAAAACTTGTATTGGATATCCCCGGTTTTGCTGAACATCTTGAGATTAAACTCGTTGGCAAAACTGACTATGAAGTAAAAGAAGCCATCAAAGCAGCCAATCTGGATCATTATATCAAAGAGATAGATTATCTACCTCATAATGAAGTGATAATCGAACAGTTTAAGTCACAGGTTTTATTACTACTAATCAACAATACACCTAATGCAAAATTGATTCTCACAGGTAAAATCTTTGAATATCTGCAATCCAAACGCCCTATTTTATGTATCGGGCCTTTGGATGGAGATGCGGCTCAGTTGGTACATGAAACATTCGCAGGATTATGTAGTTCATTTGATGATTCAGTTAGTCTTGAAAAGAATATCAGAATACTCTTCCAGAGATTCAAAGAGGGGAAAACTGAATGGGAAAGCAGGGAATCAGGGCAATATAGCCGCAAAAATCTCACACGAACGCTGGCGAATGAACTGAACAGGATTGTTAATCTCTCAGAATACGGTCAACAAAACTCTTGATTTCGTAATCGGAATTAAATACCAGATAAAGCTCCGACATGAGAGGATATTTTCCATTCATTTCGGGAATTAATGAAAGACGTTCGTAAAATATCTGGGCTGCAATCCGACCTTCAAGCACTACTTTTTCTGAAATATCACGCGTAAAAAAACCTTTCCCAATTAAAAGTCCAAGGGTTCTGTTTCGGCTCAGATCGTTAAGCGCCGTGAGAGAGAAATCACCAAATCCACAGTAATTGAACAAGGTATTCGCATTTCCGTCGAAATACTCGATAATACTTCGCATTTCATTGATTGACTTAGAGATAACGAGGGAGCGAAGATTGGGTGAATCAAAATTTGCATCTACTATTCCGATGATAATGGCGTAAATATTTTTCAGGATGCTGGCATATTCAACACCAGGAACATCGGTACTGAAATCAAGATGAATAATCGTATCCTTGAAAATATGTTGAAAGATGGGAAAACAATCCGCTTTATCTGATGCGATCGTAAAACCCGTCGGTTGTCCATTGATGATATCACGGGCAAAGGATGGACCTTTCATAGTAGAAAGGGTGATCGACATAAATTCTGAAATACAATCAGGAATAAGCTGAAAATCGCGTCCAAAACCTTTGGCCAGATTCACCAGGACTGCTTTTTTGTTGATTATTTCTTCGTTTCTGCGCAGGTAATCAACAATCGCCACCGATGGGATTGCCAAAAAAATAAGGTTAGCCGTTTGCAGAATCATTTTGTCGCCAGAAGCCTTCAACTGATGATTAAGTGGCACATTCGGAAAATATTTCGGATTCGTATGACTCTGATTCACAGCCGATACAACATCCTCTTCAATAGATAATAAGGTAATTTCGAGGCCGGGTTTAGCGGCTAGTATATTTCCAAGTGAGGTGGCAATAGCGCCACTTCCGACAAAAACGATCTGCATTTTATTTTCTGGCATATTGAATAATTTCAGGGCTAAAATACATTTATTTGATGATTTTAAGCTTTCGTAATGAACCGGTAAAGGTATCGTTCAGGTCTGGAGAAAGTTTCGATAGCAATACTCCTGATCCGAAAAATAGAACAAAAACTGAACTGCGCACAATCATATCGATGATAAAGTTCGAAAACTGAGGAATGATCCATGCAAGTCCAAATGATATTAATGAAATGAAAATCAACAGGATATATTTGAGGTTAAAAGGCTGAAATCCAAACTTTCGGTAAAGAAACAACCAGGAGAGAAAATTATACACAAAACGGGAGATCACAGCGGCGATGGCACAACCAGTGATTCCATACAGAGGGATCAGAATTGCATTGCTTATGATCAGTAAAACAACAAATAGCAATAAAAACCATGTTATTACTTTATAATAGGCTGAATTATTGATAATATACTGTGAAACACTGGTACTCATCTCAAAAACATTAGCTAGTCCAACCAGCAGGATTACGTATTTTCCTGCAATGTATTCTTCCCCAATGATCTTGAAAACATGGTCAATATTGATCCATAAACCAAAAAACATAAGCAGAGCCACAATAGTCAGAACTATATTACTCTTTTTGTAAATCTCATCAATCTTGGCGTGATCGTTCGACTTCCAGCCGTCAGCGATTAATACTGAAGCAATTTTAATCAGAGGTCGTGATGGGATTAACACAAGCGTTCCAAAATAAAAGGCAATAGCATAAATGCCTGTATCTCCAAGTCCGAGGTAATGATTAACAAAGATTTTATCAACCTGCATAATGAGTACTCCGGAAAAACTGGTAGCAATACCATACAAACTAACACTCGCCATTTCCCGAAACATTTTGGGTTTGATGTAGCCTTTATCCCATCCAAAATGTAATTCACCTTGTCGCCAGACAGAATAAAGGATCAACAGGCTTGGTAAAGAAATAGCAATCGTAAACATGATAACGAGTGTGCCAAAATCATAAATTCCTATAAAATAACCAAGTACACCAAGCAAAACAAAAACACGTTGCCATAGCTCTTTGATCTCAATACCTTTAATTGAGTTATAAATACTTCTAAAATAATTATCGAGTAAGTTAAAGAAACTGGTAAAGAAGATAAGCGGAATCAAATACATGATATAATCAACAAAAAGGGCCGATTTCTCAACATTTTCAGCAATTAGCCAGGGTTTTATGATAAAAAAAGTTAAGAATGCCAAGATTAATCCAATCGCATTAACGACCAATGCCAGAGTTAAAAAACCATGGTGCCCATTTTCTTTATCCCGGAAATAGGGAAAATTCCGAAGCATGACTGCATTGAAACCCAATCCGGAAAACTGTGCAAAAATGGCTGAAACGGAGATCAATAATGTAAATAATCCTACTTCAACTTTACTCAAGACAGACGGATAAACGAGTCCGGTAGTGATAAAACCAACTGCTACCCCGAGATAAGAGTAAATGGTACCAGAAATACTTTGTTTCTTAATGATTCCCAAAACTATTTCTTTTTAAGCAAAACAATTAGCCAATATGGCCTTTTTGGAGAAACGACCACGTTTATAAGATCAATTGAACGTGCCAAAATATTTGGTTTGTACGGATACTCAAATTCATTTTCACAGGCCGGACAGAATGTCTTTCGCTTACCGGAAGGAATCCAGGAATAGGGAATCCAGGAAGCGGCCGGAGATATTTTACGTTTGATATTCAACAAAACAGGATTGTAATACCGCACGTTCTTACCCGAAACTTGGCTTGAAATGATTTGATATTCAGGAAACAATTTCTGAAGTTTCTGAAGCGTAAATGATCTCAGATGATTTGGCCTGTTAAATACATACTTACATTCCGGACAACGGATGGAGAGTTTATCTGGGTTCTCGTGATTAGGGACTGAAATCAACACATATTCTTTTGCAATCCGACTTATTTCTTTAACAGATTTTCCAAGAACATCTTCCTCAAGATGTTCAAGCAATTCACTTGAGAAAACAAGATCGAATGCAAAGTCGGGCAACGGTATTTCATCTGCTGATGCCTGAATCTTTTTTGTATTGACAAATGAAAGCGCACTTGCACTCCTGTCAAGTCCTGTAATGTCGTAAAAATCTGATAAATAGTTGGTTATTGCACCGTTTCCGCATCCAACATCCAGAATTGTTTTTACTGATCCAGGAATCAATTTTCGAATCAAATCAGCCTTTTCCTTGAGATCCTCCGATTTCAGGGCCTCCCAATCAAACTTCTCGTATAAATTCCTGTTATCCACTAATTTGAAAGATTAGAATACATCTGAATCAGGCGATTCTTATCTGATTCCCACAAAAAATTCGCTCTCACAGCTTTTGAACCATTTTCAGATAATTCCTGGATTTCATTTCTATTAAGAAGCAATTGACTCAATTTTGAAGCAAAATCGGCCGGATCGTTCCAATGATAGACCAGACCGGATTTGCTGCAGTTCAGAATTCTTTCGATAGGATTACAATCTGAAGCCAGAACCACTTTCCCGGCAAACATATACTGGAAAATCTTATGTGGTATTGTTGAATCGGTATGGTCGCTTTTCAGATGTGGAATCAGACAAACATCAGCTTTCCCCATCATTTCATTCATTTCAGAGAAAGCTTTCCATCCAAAAAACACTACTTTTTCAGCAACACCTTCATTTTCAGCAAGACGCTTTAACTTATCTACAAATGATCCTGTTCCAAGCAACCATAAACGTACATTATGCTTATTATCAATAGATTTCAATCCCTTGATAATATATTGAAGTCCACGGTGCCGGTTGATTCCACCTGCATAGAACAAGGTAAAAAACTCTGGGTCTGGCTTTGAAACTGGTTGAACAAATGAATTTGAATTCAAGGTATTGGAAACAACCAGCAGTTTTTCGGCAGGAATTCCTAAACCTGCAAGTCGCTTAGATGCTTCTTCAACAACGGTGATTACTCTATCAGCTTTGTTACAAAATTCAAGTTCATATTTTCTCCATTGGGAATCAGTTGAAAGTATTTTTCCCAAAAAAGTATTTATATGATCAGAAATCCTGAGTAAAGCCGGCCAATTTTCGTGCAGATCGAGAACAAAGTTAAGTTGAAACTTCTGACTCATTTCCCATCCAATCTGAGCCAGAGGAAGGTCATGAATATGAATGACATCAAATGAATGCTGTGAAAGAATCTTCGTCAGTTTTTTTCTCCAGAAGTTGAAATAAAACGGGAATTTCAGACAAGCAACACTGCTTTTATAGCATACTGTTGAAATAGTTGATCGGTGAATGATCAAACCGTTTAAATTCTCTTCGGTCTTACGGTTCTTTCTTGTATAACAGGCAATATGAACCTCATGTCCGGCAGAGAGCAAGGCATCCACCTCATTTTCTACACGGATATCGGGTGGAAATTCGTGATCGAGCACCATCAATATTTTCATGAATGGCTCTTTTTTAGATAGTTTTCAATAATCTCAACAATCCTTTCGGCTGCCCTGCCATCCCATAAAGGAGGAATTGTACCTTCGGGCATTTTCTGACTCAATTGATTCTGAATTACTCTTCTAACATGATTTAAATCAGTTCCTGCTAGTGTATTGGTCCCCAAAGTACATGTAACCGGACGCTCGGTATTGTCACGAACTGTAATACATGGAACCTGCAAAAAAGTTGTTTCCTCCTGCACTCCTCCACTATCTGTAATTAATAAGCGGGCATGTTTTGTAAGTGCAAGAAAATCGATATATCCCAGAGGTTCTGTTATGATGATATTTGAACCGAGTTGTTCTAGTAAACCAAAACTATTCATATTATTCCGGGTACGAGGATGTAGCGGAAGCACCACTTTGCTATTTACCGCAAGCTCGTTTAACATGGCAATAAGTTCGGTAAGCTGTTCTTTATTGTCCACATTTGAAGGCCGGTGAAAAGTACAAAGCAGATAAGATTTCTCCTGTAAACCTAATTGATTCAATATCCCGGAATGGTCGATCAGTGGCATATGACGGACCAAACTGTCAATCATTACATTACCCGTAAAAAACACCTTTTCTTTAGGAATACCTTCAACTACAAGATGTTGAATCCCACTCTCTTCTGTAACGAATAATAAATCAGACAATTGATCAGCAATCACACGGTTGATTTCTTCAGGCATTGCCCGATCAAAACTCCTTAATCCGGCCTCAACATGGGCAACCGGAATATGCAATTTAGCAGCAGTCAGACTGGCAGCCAATGTACTGTTGACATCTCCAGGAACTATCACAAGATCAGGTTTTTCCTGAAGAAGAACATCTTCAAAAGCAGTCATGATGGCGGCAGTCTGTCTGGCATGCGACCCCCCTGAAACACCCAGATTGTAGTGTGGTTTTGGAATTTGAAGTTCATCAAAAAACACCTTTGACATTGCTTCATCGAAGTGTTGTCCGGTATGACAAATGATATGTCTGATTTCGGGGTAAGCCCTGAAAGCCTTGTCAATTGGCGCGATCTTTATAAAGTTTGGCCGAGCCCCGACCACCGAAATAACTGTAAATCCCATGCAATGCTTTTGTGCAAAAGTATGAATTCTTTACTCAACTTTTCTTAAAGCTGGTCGCATTGGTATTTCAGATTTCATTTATTAATCTAATTCAAAAATCAAATCCAAAGTGAGGAAACGAATCAAAAATAAAACTATTTCATGAATCGCTCCTTAGGCTATTTCAATATTGATTAATTCTAATTGTCTTAGTTAAAAACGCTTATACTACAAATGTCGTGTATTAAATCCACTTTGATATTTGATCTTTTTTAATCTTTCATCAAAGCTGTCTTTCCGAATTATTTGCAGACAGTATCTCAATTGCAATTCTATTGTTCCGATTTTCGTAACCTCTGCAACTTTTCCAGCAGTCACATCATAAGAAAGCCCGATATCAAAATCACCAAGATGTGCCCCTCCAATAAGTATTAATCCATCTTGTATTCGATAACCTGCTCCGAACCAATAATTTGTATTCAAATAACCTAACATATCAAACTCAGCTTGAGTAACTGTGAAGTTAGTCTTTAGCAAAAAGGAAGGTGCTAAATCGAATTTCCTGAATCTTCTGTTAATAATACTGATTTTATATTGTCCATCGAGTAAGAAAGTTAATTGATCATGAAGTATAATATTTCCCAATCGTGCCTGAGAACCGAGAAAATTCAAGGCAGAAAACCCAATCCACCAATTGTTGGCTGAAGAATAACAAACTCCCAATGAAGCTTCAGGTATCATATCTTCTTGGATGCCATTAAGGAGAATTGATGGATCAGACAAATCCTGAGGATCAAGTCTATCGATATCCAATTTTAAATTGCTTAATTGAGCAGAAATACCGAAAGAAAGAAGACGATTTCTTTGCATTTCAATTTTATACGCATAATCAAGACGAAAGTCCTTACGTGTTTGATATCCTATTTGCTCCAGATTAAATTGAAATCCTATTCCACTTTTGATTAATCTGATTGGTGTTGTAATTCCAACAATATAATTCCTAGGATAAACACTTTCACTTTGCTGATCCGAATAGCCAATCCATTGTTGCCTAGCTGCTACATATAAACTGACATCATGATTTTGACCTGAAAATGCTGGATTATATATCAACGGATTAAACGTATATTGTGAAAGTTGTTGAATTTGCTGTGATTTTATCGTGGGGAAAATGAACAATAAAACAATTAGAATTTTAAAAGTTGAATTTTTCATTTCTGCTTTTATTTTATTGTAATAGTTTGTCCCTCAGTTTATCCACAATTTTCAATTATTCTCTACTTGCTTTCTGAATGAAGTAGAAATTACTGAAAATTCAGTTCTTCGATTGAGTTGATTTGCAATTTCGCGCCATTCAGGTTTCTTAAGTGAAGTAATATAGATTTCATTTAGCACAGTGTCTTTTGGAATAAGAAAATCACCTGTTCTAAAATCTTTTTCCATTTTCCTCGGATTTCTTTTTCCACATCCTGTTGCAACTAATCGTTCTGGATCAATGCCTTCTTGGATTAAGAAATCAACAACTGTTTGGGCTCTTTTCTGCGATAATTCATCATTATAATTATCTGTTGCCCTAGCATCTGTATGAGAACGAAGTTCAATCTGAAGATTAGGATTATTGTCTAAAATAGCAACAAGATTATAGATTGAATCATGATATTGTGGTAGCAGATCCCATTTATCAAGTTCATAAAGAATTTGTGGAAGAATAATTGGAGTTTCAGGTATTGGAATCATTTCAAAATCAAGTTTCTCATGTTTGTTTTTGTCATTCATTTTAGAACTGTAAATTTGTTTTTGTGTAAAATAGCCTTGGTGAGTGACTATTATTTGGTACTCATTATCATCTTGAACCGATGTAATATTAAAGTTATAATCGCCATTAATATCACTTAATTTTACAAGAGTATCAGACCCATTAATCATGAACACAAAAGCACTATCTAAAGGATCATGTGCTGAAACATCAGAAATTTTACCGAAAAGATCCATTTTCAGATCGGTTCCTTTGAAGTAGTAAATATCATCACCACCTTTACCTCCATCTCTATTTGAAGAGAAATACCCTTCAATCGAATTTCTTTTGAAAACAATACTGAAATCATCAGCATTTGAATTGATTGGAGCTCCCAAATTTATGGGAGAAGTCCATCTGCCCAAAGAATCTTGTGTGGTTCGATATATATCCAGTCCACCATAACCACCGTTACCATTAGACGCAAAATACAACATAGTATCATTTTGCAGAGAAGGGAACATTTCATCTCCTTTTGTATTGATAGTTCTCCCCAGATTAACGGGTTTACCAAATGACTCATTTTTTGAAGCCCGACTAACCATCCATAAATCTTTACCACCTATTCCAACAGAGTCAGTACATGAAAAGATCATAACAAGTTCATTATCTGATAAAGCAGGATGTCCAACATTGTTTTCGTGGTTACTCAAAATGATCTCTGGGATAGTCCAATAAGAGCTATTTCTATTTGCCCGAACGATAACACACCTGTTATCTCCAATTTTAGTTTCAGGTTTTCGATCACATCTGGTATAAAAAAGTGTAGAGAAATTGTTGGTAAAACAAGGT
>CAZVKW010000032.1:0-2262 GCA_964627945.1 uncultured Lentimicrobiaceae bacterium | reverse complement strand
TACGTGATATTTTCGCTTCAAATAGGTCTGTCAATCCGGCCGAAGACCATTGATCTAAATCCTTTCCAGTGGTTCCATTACGATTTGAAGTAAAAATAACCTCATCTCCCTTTTTGTTTGCGAAAACTAAACCAAAATCATCTTTATTGCTATTTATTGAGCTTTCATTTAGAACTTCATATTTTTCGAACTTATTATTATTTCGCAAGCGAATCAAATCATTTTTCATGTTAAGTGCAACACTATCATTTGGAACAATTTCCAAATAGTTTTCGTAATGAAACAAAGACCGGTCATAATCACCTGTATATTGGAGAGCCTTGGCAAAGCTATTCTGACATTCAGGGTCAAAAGCACAATAACCACTATTTTCCAATTGTTCATAATAGTGAACAGCCATGTACCAATTATCTGTTATTCCATAGATTTTCGCAAGTCTAAAGATAACTCTATCACGTTCTGTTAGATTTCCTGACAATTTCGGAATAGCTTTTTTATAGTATTCAATGGCTTTTTTATATTGATATTGGGTAAAGGCTTTGTCTCCCTTCAAAACAGTATTATTCTGAGCAAGAATGGCTAAAGGAAAGAATAGCAAAAAACCAAATAATAACACAAATGCTCTTCTCTGCTTAATCATTTTTTCTATTCCTTTACAATTTTAAGATTTTTCAAATCCTGTAAATTATTACTAATCTGCATAATATAGATCCCAGATTTAAAAGTAGATAGGTCTATTTCAATAATATCATTACTAAAATCCTCCTTGAATAATTCAACTCCTTGAATGGAAAAAATCTGAATCGTTTTTTTTCCAATAATCTGGCCTTTCGTATTTACTTTTACAATACTTTTTACCGGATTCGGTGTCAACTCAATCAAATCCCTGATAAGATAAATAACTCCGCTTCTTTCATGAGATTGATGCATGATATCTAGGGCACTTAAATGATAGTAATATGGCCCAGCAAGTGCATCCTTTCCCTGTTTAGTTGTTCCATCCCATTTGCCAGTTGTTTGATCGAACTCATTTATCAAACGACCCCAGGGGTCTTTAATCCAAAGGATATAACTTTCAATTCCTTCCTCATAGAATTCAAAGAAATCATTTACATTGTCATTGTTTGGTGTGAAGGAAGAAGGGATTTTTATAATAACATCAATTTCCGTCGTCTCAGTAAGAATTATTCTGAGGGTATCAGCATCGGTGCAATTTGCAGGCGGACCACTTTGAATGAAAAGAACAAGTTCATGTTCTCCCGGCGTGTCGATAATCACCTGCGAATCAGCTAAATTACCAAACAAAACACCATCCAAAAACCATTTATAGATATCTGCGCCCTGAGATTGGGATGTTAGATGAGCAGTTGCAGGAACTAAAAATGAAGACATTTCAACACTCGCTTTTGCATCGACTTCTAAGACATAAACGGTGAAGGTTGAATCCAGAGTTATAGCGCAACCTGTAGCCGTGTCAGTAGCTTGGATGGTGAAACTGGATGTTTCAGAAAGATTGTTTAATGGAAAATTAAGTGTGTCACTGTTACCAATTTGATAGATACCATATTCAATATTTTCCTTGAAAAGTTGGTATGATATTCCTGTTTGAGCATTGAATAAACTCAGCAAGGTACTGCTTCCACTACAAAGATGATCATTTTGTAATTTTGCTGAAAGGGTATTATTACTGTAATCACCTTTGAATAAGCAAAATACCTCTTCGTCAGAAAGGGCACGTTTATATATTCTAATATCATCAAGATCCCCATATAAAAACTGATCGGTACCACTTTTACTACTACCGAAATAAAAGGAGCCTGAAACCGGATTAAAACTTGTAACCTCCAGTGAACCAGAAATATTACCATTCAGATAAAACATACAAATATTATCTTTATAAGTAAGCACAATATGATTCCATGAGTCTAAAGGCAGTTGAATATTGGAAACATTGACAGTATAGTTCACACCATCTTCGTTCCATGAAGCGAATGAAACAAATCTTCCAGGAGATTGACAATCCATAACTAATTCCCATGAGAGATTATAAGCATCAATCAATCCGCTGAAACACTGGTAACCATCAAGCTTAACCCATAAAGAAGCTGTAAATTCGGACAAATATGGTCTGTCGGTTGAAATGTAATCAGTGTATCCGTTAAAATGATAAGCGTGATCCGCCTCCCCAAACCTGTCAATCACTGGAACTGCACCAAAAATAGATCCGTTATATCCGTTTCCACTTTCATCGTTTGCATTACC
>CAZVKW010000031.1:21805-26965 GCA_964627945.1 uncultured Lentimicrobiaceae bacterium | reverse complement strand
CTTGGCTAAAAAAAATTCAGTCCACCGATTTAGGTTCTTATTCATTGATTTGCAGTTCTTTTCAATTATTGTTTATCATTTTCTACCCAATTTACTGATGATTAAAATTGGTCATACTTTCACGTTCTTGCCAAATCTTACTCGATTTATTGTAGCTAAATAATTATTAATGTCTCATAAAATGATGCAATTGAGGGCGTCGTTTCATTTGTTTTGAAAAGCTATTAGATTGATTTACTGATATGAACCAATGAATCAATTATTTTATTGAAGCGAATCATTTGCTGTTCATGATACAAATTTCCAATAACTGCTTCCTGATATAATCTGTTGTTTACAATTTTCAGGAATTCCTCCTTAAGAAAAATTTTCAGTTTGCTTTCGCTTGCGAGCACCTGTATTATAAGATCAGAAGTGTGGTTTAGCAAGTAAACAATATCTTCAAAATCATGACTTGTTCTTGGGTCATTCCCTCCGCGACTATTATAAGCAGAAAATTTAGTCGCCAGGAAATATGGGAGAGGCAGTAGCCGGATGGTCAGATCATCTAATTGTTTTGTAATTAGATAATTAAACCCCGATTCGAACCATTGATTTGCCGGTGCCCATCCGACAGCTTTTGTGGCCATTACATCAACTTTAATGTCGTGGAAGCGAAAACGGCAAATTACATTGTCCTGATGCGATTGTGTAAAACCTTTGCTAATAAGAAGTTTTCTAATTGATTCCAGTTCACCCAGACTGGCAATCTGCATTGTGATGTCGATATCCTTTGTGGGTCGGACATCATCAGCAGCCGGATCATCGATATATAAACTTACTACCGCACCTCCTACAAAAACAACACGTTCGTTCATGTCGCCAAGTGCACGGGCAATGATTTTGGTGGCGTTGATGTTGATCGATGTATTTTTTAGCATAATCGTTTTTTTAATAGTTCGATAGCCAGATTCTTTTCGCGTAAGCGACCGATCCTTAAGGTGTCGCAAAGTGCCATAAGTTCATAGAATACAGCATCCTTCAGGCAAGCTGCAGGTACATTGGGGTGCAGAGGTTCAATGGCCTGACCGCGAACCTGTCCTTCTGCAAAGGGCCAAACAAAAGCTTCGTCAGACGCGAACTCATCACTCAATGGTTTCGCTGAATGTGCGGTTAGCATGCCACGAACAAGAGGGCCAGCCTGCTGCGGATAGACATAAGATAATCCGTAAATCATGAAATCCAATAAGGCTGAGTTCATCAATCGTTTCTTATCCTGAGCAATAAGCTTTGCCAGAACAGACCGATGGATGCTTTCACTGATTTCACTTGCACTGATGCCTAGTTCTGAGGCCAGATCTTTCATCTGCCAGGGTTTATCCCCAATAGATGCGATCTTGAGCAGAACAACGATGTCGTGCGGACGCATGCCACTGTGTTTTTTCATAATCGAGGAATTATGTGAGATGCAAATATAGGTAATTCTTGATTCGCGAATCGCGAATTAAATGTTATTTATAATACAGATCAAATAGTCTGATGCGGAGTGTAGCTTTAAGCTAGGTGAAACCAATTGCTGATTTAATACAATGTGATTTCAAACTCAGCTTTCGGGCAGCATTCGAATTCGAAAAATCTCAGTTAAGTTTTAGCAGTTAATAAACTATGTTCCTGATATCAGATTATTATTTCAGATCAATATTGGACTTGAATATTTATGTAAAACGTTATTTATCAGTTATTTGTAGGAATCGTGAAGATAAATTTACTGCCTTTATCAATTTCACTTTCAACACGGATTTCCCCATGATGTTTTTCTACGAACTCCTTGCAAAGCAGCAATCCAAGGCCCGTACCTTTTTCATTTTCAGTACCACGGGTAGTAAAACTGCTTTCAATTTTAAAGAGTTTATCAATCGTATCTTGATCCATCCCGACTCCTGTATCTGATACTGAAACCTCAATATATTCATTTTCAATAGCTTCAATTGTAACTGATCCGTCTTTTGGGGTGAATTTTATTGCGTTTGAAATCAAATTGCGAAAGACAGTGCTTAACATCTTCTCATCAGCCGTGATCACTATTTCATCTTTTGTTTTATCAATTAATGCAATATTTTTTTGATCTGCATAGAACTTCAAACCTTTGATTTCAGATTTGATCAAATTATTGATAAAAATCTTTTTGGGTTCATATTGAAAACCACCTTGTTGTGTTTTTGCCCAATCAAGTAAGTTTTCCAGTAAACTGAATGTTTGCTTTGCTGAGGAATGTATGATTTCGGTGTATTTCAAAATAGAATCAATATCAAGATTGCGCGCTTCATTTATTAACATACCGCTTAATCCTAGTATGCCGTTAAAAGGGCTTTTAAGGTCATGGGCGATGATTGAGAAAAATTTGTCCTTTGTAGCATTCAGTTCTTTAAGCTGCTCATTTTTTATCTTCAGTTCGGCTTCAGCTGTTTTACGATCTGTAATATCGATAAATGAACCTACAATTATCTCAGTATCAGTATAAACGGTGAGTGAAATTAGCAAAGTTTTAATTGATCCATCTTTGATGATTATCTCTATTTCGAAATCATCAACATATTTGTTTTTTTCGAGTAATGAGAATAATTCATCTCTTTGGTTTTTATTATTAAATCGAATTACAGATGGGCCAACATTCATTTCAGCAACAGAAAAACCAAGGATTTGAACCAGCTTTTCGTTTACTTCAAGGATTTCGGATAGATCCATTTTTAAACGGAACATTCCAATTTTTGATTTTTCGAAGAGGTTCCTGTATTTTTCTTCACTTTGCAATAAGGCCAATTCAGCTTGTTTCCGTTCAGTAATGTCCTGGAAAAGACCAAAAACTCTGCGATTTTCTGCATCAACTTTTCCGATTGCTCTAACGAAACGGCGATTGCCTTTTGCTGTAATTATTTCAGAATCAATCTCATAAGATTTGCCTTCCGTCATTGCTTTGTTTACTGCATCATCAATTACAGGGATTGATTCCGGAGTATAAAAAATGGATCGCTTTTCAACGGATGGCACAAAGGTTGAATCAACTTCGTGGATTTGATACATCTCCTGGGTCCATTTTAGTTCCAATGTATCCATATTCATTTCCCAACCACCGATTTTTCCAATTCTTTGGGAGTCTTCAAGCAATTTTTGTGTTCGGGTATTTTCTAATTCTATTTGTTTGCGTTCGCTTATATCAATATAAACAATTGCTACCCCATAACCTTCAATAGGGATAGGTGTAGCTGAAACAAAAAGCCATGTGATTTTATTGTTTTCCTTTACAATACCCATTTCCACATTGCTGACTGTTTGCTTTTCTTCAAGAGCCCGAACGCTGGCATATTCAGAAGCCTGCATTGTTTTTCCGTCTGGTCGTATTATGCGCCATTCTTCTCCGCCAATTTTTCGCTTTTCCTGTTCTTCGCGCGAAATACCCAGTATTAATTCTGCAATTTTATTCGATTCAATGATGTTTCCATCAGCATCTGAAACTGTTATGCCGATAGGAAAAATATCAAAAAGGACCTTGTATTTGGTCAGGATTATGTGTAGGTCATGCTCTGCTTTTTTTCGTTCAGTGATGTTTTCGAAAATGGTGGCAAAACTGCCTTTATACGGGCAATATACTGATATCGAGAAATATTTGTCCAATGGCGCAAAATAGGTTTCAAAAACTTCAGGATTTCCTGTTGATGCAACTCTTGCATATCTTTCGAGATACGGAGGTTCTATAAC
Organism: uncultured Lentimicrobiaceae bacterium; assembly: GCA_964627945.1. Taxonomy (GTDB): domain Bacteria; phylum Bacteroidota; class Bacteroidia; order Bacteroidales; family F082; genus CAJBPB01. The sequence continues at coordinate 23,230 of CAZVKW010000031.1, read as the reverse complement.
ACCATAAGCTTCCTTGCTGGTCTTGTTGATGACCGAATCTCTCGTTACACCAAGTTGGGCTTCGAATGCCGGATTAATATCAATTATCCTATAATCTACCGGCATCCCCGCTTTATCGTAGACGAGCGTATGCAGGGCCGAACCGTCGATCATATTGGCATAGAGAGACCTGAATTTTTCTTCGCTCTTCTTCAAAGCATCTTCAGCCAGTTTCCGTTCCGAAATGCCACGGCTAACACCTAGCAATATGACCGAATTGCGGTCAGTTGCAGGTATTGGATAAACAATAACCTCGGTCCATAAGGTTGATCCGTCCTTGCAATAATATTCATTTTCACCCTTGAAGCTTTCCAGTTGTATGCCGGATGCAAAAGCAGCGTTTGTCCTTTGTAAATAGTCAATTACAATTGCTTGTGATTCAGGAGTCAATATCTTATCAATTGTCTGATTCATTGCTTCTTCCACTGTAAATCCACGCAATTGTTCAACAGCCGGACTGACATACGTAATTGTCCCGTCAAGTTTCATGGTCCAGATGACATCTCTTGAATTTTCAGCCAATAAACGGTATCGTTCCTCATTGATACGAAGCTCCTCTTCAGTAGCTTTGCGTATAGAAATATCTATTACAAAAACAGATAAGCCTATTACAATTCCTCTACTATCAATAATTGGATTGTAAATATTTTCGTAAAAAGCACGTTGCAACTTTGAGTCACCAAATTCTTCTTCAAATCTTAGATGCTCGCCTTGCAATACACGGTCGAAATTGTTTTTGGCTTTTTTCCTATCATCAGGATTCCCGATTAACTCAAGCATATTCATGCCAATTTCAATATCAACTCCCCAAATTTGTTTCATTGTTTGCTTATGGGAATTTGTATACGCCATATAGCAGTAATTCGCATCGAGCGAAAATATGATAACATTTTGCGAACTTTCGAAAATTGAATTTAGAACAGCATAGTTTTTCTGAATTTCAATCTCACTTTTACGTAAGGTTTCTTCAGTTCTTTTTAATTCGGTAATGTCATGTATTGTACTTGTGATATGTTGTACACCATTTATATTGAAAACTTTTGCTGAGACGAGTCCAACAATTGAACTGCCATCTTTTCGTATAAACTCAGCTTCAAAATTCGCACAAAAACCATTTTTAAGAAGCTCATTGACAACCAATTGTCTGTCTTCAGGGTTTTTCCACAACTTAATATCTATGCTCGATAATCCAAGTGTTTCTTCTCTTGTGAAACCACTAAGGTTTGTAAATCCTTCATTGACATCTATTACCAATCCATCCTTTAAACGTGTAATAAGTGCTGCATCAGGACTGGAATTAAAAATCAACTCAAGATATTCCTTTGTATCTCTGTAATCGACCTGCTCTTGCTGTTTGTTGTTTAGATCGCCTGAATGAATGGAATT
>CAZVKW010000031.1:17888-21705 GCA_964627945.1 uncultured Lentimicrobiaceae bacterium | reverse complement strand
GATGGTTCAATTCTGATAGGTAAGGTTTTTGCTTTTACTTTTGCAAAAAAAATGAAAGACCTTTTTATGAAAAAATTGTTGATTATCAGTAAGATCGCTCTCATTTCGGTTTTTCTTCTGGCATCAGATATCCTGTTTTCCCAGACGAATGATCGAAAATATGTGTCAGTTAAACAGGTAGATAACCGGCTTGAGGTGACGGTTTCCGATGGAAAAATTGTATTCACCCCATATTCAGCCAATGCAATTGAAGCTGAGTTTATTCCAACCGGCTACACAAACCCGCCTTCGAATGCCATTTCGGCCAAACCTTCGGCAATGTTATCCAAGATGCGTGAAAATCCTGTCATGGTCAGTTTCACGCACCAGAATATGTCAGTAAAGATTATGAAAAACCCATTTCAGGTGATGTATCATTTTAATAATAAGCCGATTCTGAGTGAGGAAAATGGTTATTATGACAGTACATCCATGAAGGGTTTCCGGTTGTATCTTGATGATAAAGAAATACTTATGGGTGGTGGTGAACGTGTTCTGGGGATGGACCGTCGCGGAAACCGTCTCCGGTTATATAATCGTGCCAGTTACGGATATGAAACCCATGCTGATCTGATGTATTATTCACTGCCGGTCGTGATTTCTTCCAATAAGTATATGATTGCCTTCGATAATGGCGCTGATGGCTGGCTTGATCTGGGATCAACCCAGAAAAATATCCTTGAATTTGAGGCAATTGGCGGAAGGATGGCTTATCTGTTGGTTGCTGCTGATAATTGGTCTGACCTTTTCAGCTATTTTACTGAAGTTACGGGTCGTCAGCCTATGCTGCCCCGCTGGACTTTGGGTAATATAACTTCCCGTATGGGTTACCATTCACAAAAACAGGTTGAGAATGTGGTAGATAGCTATATTCAGAACGATATTCCACTTGATGGTCTGGTCCTTGACCTATATTGGTTTGGAAAGGATCTCAAAGGTACTTTGGGTGAACTGGAATGGTATCGCGATTCTTTCCCCGAACCTGAACAAATGATGAGGAAGCTTAAAGAACAAGGTGTTCATACTGTTTTAATTACAGAACCTTTTATACTCGAAAATATTGGGAAGTACAAGGAGTGTAAAGAGAAGAAACTTTTTGCGACCGACTCCCTCGGAAATCCTTTTTTATATGATTTCTATTTTGGACATACAGCTTTGCTCGATCTCTTCAAACCTGAGACACGTAACTGGTTCTGGGATATTTATAAACGGCACACAATCAGCGGAGTAGATGGCTGGTGGGGCGATTTGGGTGAGCCAGAAGTTCATCCATCAGCATTGCAGCACGTTAACGGAAGTGCTGACGAAGTTCATAATCTTTACGGCCATGAATGGGCCAAAACCATTTATGAAGGCTTTGGAATGGATTTTCCGGATCGTCGACCTGTAATTTTGATGCGTAGTGGTTTTGTCGGTTCGCAACGTTATGGTATGCTTCCCTGGTCAGGTGATGTGAATCGTTCATGGGGCGGTCTGCAGCCACAGGTTGAAATTTCCCTTCAGATGGGAATGCAGGGTCTGGCCTATATGTCATCCGATCTTGGTGGCTTTGCCGGTGCTTACAAAGATGCTGAGTTATACACGCGTTGGTTACAATATGGTGTATTTCAGCCTGTTTACCGTACGCATGCGCAGGAAGAAGTTCCTGCTGAACCCATCTACTGGGACGATGTAACCAAAGATATCGTTCGTCGCTACATCAAACTTCGTTACGAAATGCTGCCATACAATTACACCCTGATGCAACAGAATTCGGTAAACGGAACATTGCTCATGCGTCCATTGTTTTTTGTGGATAATAAAGCTGATTTACTCACTGAAAAGAGCGAATATCTCTGGGGAGAATCGTTTTTAGTAAGTCCGGTCGTAACGAAAGGTGCTACCAGTCAGACAGTTTATCTGCCGAAAGGTTCAAACTGGTTTGGAATGTTTGATCATCAAAAGTTTGCAGGTGGTCAAAATATCACGGTTCCTGTTGATATTCAAAATATTCCGGTATTTGTGAAAGCAGGTTCGTTGATCCCAATGGCTGAGGCGGTCCAGAGTACGAGTCAGTATGATCCGGCAAAATTGAAGATCATGTTCTATTTTGATCCGGAAAATACCGAAAGCAGAGGATTTATGTATGAAGATGATGGTGCCACTAAAGATGCCTATGATAAGAAAATGTACGAGATGTTTGAGTTCTTTGCTCAGACAAGCAGTAATGAAACTACAGTAGCAGTTGCTTCGAAAGGATTTGAGTACAAAGGAAAGCCTGCAAAACGACAAATTACACTGGTGATACCTACTCTTGCTGAGAAACCATCCAAAGTAACTGTTGATGGCGAGAAAGTAAAAATCGGGAAAGCAGCCCTGGCTGAATATCCTGGAAAACCTTATGCATATTGGGATAAAACAGGAAAATCCCTTTACGTAGTTGCTGAGGCTGCTGCCGGACAGGGAGTTAACTTCGGATTCGTTCGTTAACGGAAAATTGTAATTCTATGAAAAAAATCCATTCACTGATTTTGTTGGTCGTTTTGGTCGGCTTATACAGTTGTCAATCATCAAAACGGACCAGACAGACAAATAATCAAAATCCTGAAAAAGGAAAAGAAGTTGTTTATCAGGTATTTACGCGTCTATTTGGCAATACTAATACCACGAATAAACCCTGGGGCACAAAACAGGAAAATGGTGTCGGGAAATTTGCTGATATCAACGATCTGGCGTTAAGTGAAATCAAAAAACTCGGTGTGACCTATGTTTGGTACACAGGTGTTCCTCATCATGCCCTCATCGGTGATTACACGGCAATCGGAGTTTCAAATGACGATCCGGATGTTGTGAAAGGCCGTGCCGGATCGCCTTATGCCGTGAAGGATTATTACAATGTGAATCCCGATCTGGCAACCGATCCTGCCAAAAGACTGGAAGAATTCAAAGCACTGATCGACAGGACGCATGCTCATGGTATGAAAGTCCTGATCGATATTGTTCCGAACCATATAGCCCGTCGGTATGAAAGTAAATCAAATCCAGAAGGGATTTATGATTTTGGTGCAAACGATAATAAATCCCTGGAATATGCCTGTGATAATAACTTCTATTATATACCAAATCAGGCATTTATTGTTCCAAAATCGGAAAACAACTATCAAGCACTCGGAGGTGAAACACATCCTTTATCGGACGGAAAGTTTGATGAAAATCCAGCCAAATGGACCGGTAACGGATCGCGAATGGCCCAACCGGGTTTCTATGATTGGTATGAAACTGTAAAGATTAACTACGGCATTCGTCCGGATGGAACCAAAGATTTTGAGCAGTTGCCGGCTGGTTTCGATGCGAAGGAATGGCCTGATCATTATGCATTCTGGAAGGACAAGCAGGTGCCGGATTCTTGGAAGAAGTTTCGTGACATCGCTTTGTATTGGCTTAATTTTGGTGTGGATGGCTTCCGTTTTGATATGGCTGAGATGGTTCCGGTTGAGTTCTGGAGTTTTATGAATTCTTCCATCAAACACCAGAATCCAAATGCGTTTTTGCTTGCTGAAGTCTATAATCCGGCTATGTACCGCGATTATATCCATCTGGGAAAAATGGATTATCTCTACGATAAAGTGGCCATGTATGATACCCTGAAACACCTGATGCAAGGCAAAGGCTCTGCGGATCATATTGTACCTATACAGAAGGATATAGCTGATATTGAGCATAATATGTTGCATTTTCTTGAAAACCACGATGAACAGCGAATTGCAAGTCCTGAGTTTGCCGGAGATGCTGCAATCGG
>CAZVKW010000031.1:14176-17788 GCA_964627945.1 uncultured Lentimicrobiaceae bacterium | reverse complement strand
TTTCAAGTTCGGCATTGATGGGAGAATATGCTGAAATTCAAACAATTACACGAAATATTGTTAGCACATATCCTGACCGGATGTTTAGTTTTGTGCGGTGGAGCGATTCAGAAAAACTGATTGTCACTTCCAGTTTTAGTAAAACATTGGCTTACGATACGAAACTGATTATCCCTCAAACAATTATACAATCATGGAAATTGAAAGATGGAGCCTATCAGCTTTATGATCAGTTGAGCGATATGAAGGCCGAATTGATCGTGAAAGAAGGAACAGGAAGCCTGGATATTCATATTGAGCCACTTCAGTCATTCATCTTTTCAATAAAGCATTAAGGATTTTCAGATTCCCAGTATTAGCAGGATTTTCAGACATTTTTTTAAGTATCTGACTCAAGCCTTTCATGTAAAAATATTTCATGGAAGGCTTGATTTTTTTTGGCAATAAAGCTGTATATTTGTGAAATAATTCACAATAAATGATTTATTGATTGTTTTATTGTAAAATCCAATCAGCCAATATGATACGATCTATCAAAATACGAGATCTCAGCCTTCGGGATGGTCAGCAGTCCTTATTTGCAACACGTATGTCACAAGCGCAGGTAGAACGTGTACTGCCTTTGTACCGTGATGCCTCTTTTTACGCTATGGAAGTATGGGGTGGTGCTGTTCCTGATTCAGTGATGCGGTATCTGAACGAAAATCCCTGGTATCGGCTCGAGTCGATATATGATTCCATGAAAGGTATTTCATTGCTGACGGCTTTGTCAAGAGGAAGAAATCTTTTCGGTTATAGTCCTTACCCTGATGAAGTTATTGAAGGATTTAACCGGCTGGCGATACAATCAGGAGTGGGTGTTATGCGGATTTTTGATGCACTGAATGATCTGGATAATGTCCGTTCAACCATTAAATTTGTCAAACAGAACGGCGGCATTGCTGATTGTTGTGTTTGTTATACCGTCGATCCTCATTTTTCTGCTCTGGCCAAAATCAAAGCTTTGCTCCATGCAAAACCCCTGAATTACCATATTTTCACGAATGAATACTATCTTGAAAAAGCCCGTGAACTCGAAGAAATGGGTGCAGATATTATCACCATCAAAGATATGGCCGGATTGATCACTCCATCGCGGGCAGGTGCTTTGGTGCGCCTGCTCAAGGAAAATATCAAGGTACCGATTGATCTTCATACGCATTGCACGCCTGGTTTTGGTCTCGCATCCGTGTTTATGGCTATTCTGAATGGATCGGATATTGTTGATACGAATATGCTGGCTTTTTCGGGTGGAACAGCTGCTCCGGCATTTGAAATTGTTCAGCTTTTCTGTGATAAACTGAAGATTGATACTGGTGTTAACCGTGAGGCGGTTTCAAAAATTAATCAGGAACTGATTGAAATCCGCAAAGAATTGGCTGATTTTGATGACACAAAACTGATTCCAAAACATTTCGATCTATCTGCCAAATCCATTGATCCTGAGCTTGATTCATTGATTAAGCTATCTGTTAAATATGCAAAGGCTGATAAGGAAGATGAGCTTCTGGAAGTCTGTCATGAAATAGAATCATATTTCAATCTTCCACAGGCGGATGAAAGAATCAGGAAAGCGGAGGTTCCGGGAGGTATGTATTCGAATATGCTGGCCCAGCTGAAGCAACTGAAGCTCGAAAAGTTACTCCCGAAAGCACTTGAACTGATTCCGATGGTGCGTCTGGCATCCGGTTGCCCTCCTTTGGTTACTCCTACAAGTCAGATTGTTGGTGTTCAGGCTGTTAACTGTGCGATGGATATCGAAAAGAATCAAGCGCTTTATACGACCAAGTCAATTCAGTTTGTTAATCTGGTGAAAGGTGTCTACGGGAAAACTCCTGTGGAAATTGATCCGGAGTTCCGATACAAAATTACTGGTGTTCGCGAGGAAACTCCTTATAATACCATGTTTTATACCAAACAAAATAATCCTGTTTTTGAGGAATATGGTGGTGTGAAACTGGCTAAGGATGAAAAAGAACTTTTACTGCTTGAGTTGTTTCCTCAGGTTACATTCGGGTTTCTGAAAAACCAGATTGAGAAGCAGTATCTGAATGAAATTCATCGGGTGGAGGAAGAAAAACGACTTCGTTTCGAGGAAATCAAACGTCAGTATGAGAATTTATCGCCTGAGCAAAAAGAACAGCGCCTGCAACAGGGATTGTATTCCTATCCCTGGACCAGTTATGAGGATGATGCTGTGATGGGAAGGTCCTAAATTTCAAAATGGCCATATCCTTGTTTGGGGGTATTTTTTCAGATAACTGCGTATGATTTGACGCACTTCGCGGTTATCGGTATACCGTTTGATGCAGTCATCAGCGGCCAAAGGATCAGGAGAAAGCGACTCTTTGGCGATAAAACCAAAACCGCAATACATCCCGTTTTCAATTTTTACTACACTCATTTCCGATTCATCACGGCCAGCATCAAAGATGTAAAAGTTCTCATAATCAAAGTGGTAGTGCTCAATTGCGTGCAAAACTCTTTCGTTATATGTCTGAGGTAATTCTTCTCCGGCACATGCACCATGGCATTGTTTGATATGATAATGAAAGCAGGCACCCTGTCCGGGATAAAGGCCATTGAGCCTTTGACAAAGTTCAAACTGTTCGGTAAGTGAGAACAGATGTTCGCGGGCTTCAAGCTGAGATGAATAGGAGTAGAGCGGCATGAGTTCATCGATGATTTTGGCGAATTTCAGTCGCATATATCCCTGATCATCAATATAATTATACAATCCATAACTGAACAGACTGCGTTGCTGGGCGCGATTGAAAACAGGCTTATGTTTTTTGATCTCTTCCGATTCGAGCAACAGGGCAACAATTTCGCTTCCGGTTGCTGTATGAGCGATTTCGGAGATGCTGTTTTTCATGTCAATGGCACGCTTTGTTGTATTGTTGTTCAAATGCTGCATCACCCGGGCCTTGATGTTGATCGATTTCCCGACATAGATGAGCTTTCCCCGGTTATCGTGAAAATAATACACTCCTGCATTCTCGGGCAGATTATCGATCACCGACCGGCTCACGTTGCTGTTTAATCCCTTGAGTGATAAAGCTTCCGGCTCACCATCGATGGCGCAGATCATTTCGAACAGACGTGTGGTTGCCAATGCGTCGCCAGCTGCACGATGACGGTCAGTGTGGGTGATTCCGAGTGCGGCACATAATTTGCCCAGGCTGTATGAGGCTTGTCCGGGAATGAGTTTCCTGCTTAAGCGGATGGTATCAAGTGTTTTTCGCTGATAGTCGTAGCCCAGACTTTTGAATTCGGCTTTCAGGAAGCTGTAATCGAAATTGACGTTGTGTCCGACAATGGTTGCATTCTCGGTGAGTTCGATGATATTGCGCGCGATTTCGTAGAATTTTGGAGCATCACTCACCATTTTGTCGTTGATGCCTGTGAGTGTTGTGATGAAATAGGGGATTTTGCGCTCTGGATTCACCAGCGTCGAAAACTCTTCGATGATTTGTTTTCCATTGTGCAGAATAATGGCGATTTCGGTGATTTTCTCTGCCCCGGCACGTAATCCGGTTGTTTCGATATCGATGATGGCGTAATGTTTGTCGT
>CAZVKW010000031.1:7866-14076 GCA_964627945.1 uncultured Lentimicrobiaceae bacterium | reverse complement strand
TTTTTCATCACAAATTTAAGCGCATTTGTATGGCCATCACCTCCTTTTTCAGACTTTTCACGGTTTCGATCAGGCTTTCTTTTTCAAGATTAGCTTCGGGCATTTCGGAACTGATATAATGGACAAACTTCCAGACTTCGTTAATTTCGTTCACATGCAGGTCGTAGGGATCGTAGAGGGTGTTGAGCGAGTGCAGAATCAGTTTTCCTTCTTCGGTAATCTTGTTGTCAGCAATCTTGAACACAATGCCATCGTCGCGTGTGAGGATGATATAGGGCTGGTGGCTGCGGATGGTGCTCCAGTCCGAAACATATTCACCGGTCACATACGATCCGTCGGGGATGGGTAGCATCGAATCGCCGCTGATCTGGAAACTACGGTATTTCTTGCTTTCGGACAAAAACGGCAGCCGGAAAGCAGGCAGCACGCGGATATACTCGGGATCGGAGAAGCCTGTGGTATAGCCGGCCTTGGCTTTTTCGCCCACCAGTTCGATGTTTTCGTTGTTCTGACTGTCGACAGTGGTGGCCAGCACCCGCAGATTGCCTCCTTTGATGAAGATGTCGTAACCATTCTCAAGCTGGCGGAGCTGACTCTCACCCAATGTTGAAAGATCGACCTTCAGCAGGGTGTCGATAGCTATGCCGAAATATTTCGAAAACGCGATCAGTGGTTCGATTCCGGGTTGCGCAACGCCGTTTTCGTAGCCACTCAATGTAGGACGCTTCATCTGAATGGAATAGGCTACATCATCCTGGGTGCGGCCAAGACGTTTTCGTAACAATTTGATGTTTGATCCAAAATACATATTTATCCTCCTGAAAAACAGTTTATTAAAATTATTTTACTTTAAAAAATATCGTTTCCCTTGATTTTTCTTTTTAAAAGTGATTATATTGTGATCGTAAAAATGATTAAAAACTAATCAAAAGTACAATAAATAATTATAATGTCAAGTATATGAGCAAAAAAAAGTTCGAAGTGAACTAAAGTTCGGAGTTTGAAGTAAACTAATCCCGCACGTGCGGGACGGAGTTATAAATATAATTCAGACTCTTAGCCCTCTTTAGCTCACTCTAGTTCACTTTAGCTCACTCTAGTTCACTTTCAGCATGGAAAAAACCATCGTACATCTTGATCTCGATACCTTCTTTGTGTCGGTCGAACGTCTGATCAATCCGGCGCTTGAGCGTTTGCCGGTGATTATCGGCGGTATGTCCGACCGTGGGGTGGTGTCGAGTTGCAGCTACGAAGCACGACGTTTCGGGGTGCATTCGGCCATGCCTATGCGGATGGCGAAGCAGCTTTGCAGTCAGGCGGTCTATATCCGGGGCGATATGGAGATGTACAGCCGCTATTCGCGCCTTGTGACGGAGATCATTGCCGACAGCGCCCCGCTTTACGAGAAAGCTTCGATTGATGAGCATTACCTCGATATCACGGGGATGGATCGTTTTTACGGCTGTTATCAATGGACGCATGAATTGCGACAACGCATCATCCGGAATACCGGACTCCCGATCTCATTCGGATTGTCGGGAAACAAAACCGTCTCAAAGATTGCTACCGGACAAGCCAAGCCCAATGGTGAACTGCAGGTAATTGCTTCGCAGGTTCAGCCATTTCTGGATCCGCTTCCGATACAGAAAATCCCGATGATGGGGGAGGTGGGTTCCCGTCTGTTGCGTTCGATGGGCGTTTTCAACATCGGCACCCTGCGGCAGGTTCCACCCGTAATGATTGAGCAGGTGCTCGGCAAGAATGGTCTTGTTGTCTGGCGCAAGGCCAACGGCATCGACCCAACGCCGGTGAAACCTTATTCAGAAAAGAAGTCTATCAGCAGTGAGCATACCTATGAGCAGGATACCACCGATGTGGTGATGCTCAAACAGCGGCTCACAGCCATGGTGGAGAAGATTGCTTTTGAGATGCGCAGCAAGGAACAGCTCACCGGTTGTGTGACAGTGAAAATCCGCTATGCCAATTTTGATACATATAATCTGCAGAAACAGATTGCTTACACTTCATTCGATCATATTTTGCTTGGTGTGACGCATGAGCTGTTCAATAAGCTTTACAACCGTCGTATGCTCATCCGGCTGATCGGCGTACGTTTCAGCAATCTTGTGGGCGGATCGCAGCAACTCAATATGTTCGAAGATACACCTGAGATGGCGAGTCTGTATCAGGCGATGGACCGCATCAGGAAACGTTTTGGCAAAGAGGCGGTGCGTCGGGCGGCGGGAGTGGAGGGGGTGAAAGTGTCTTGAGTACTTAGAGTGCCTTGAGTACTTAGAGTGCCTTGAGTACTTAGAGTACTTGGAGTTTGGAGTGAACTAAAGTTAATTTTTAAATATTTAAGTGGTTATAAATGAATAAATTACAATTATTTTATGTATTATGGTTTGCTTTAGCTCACTTTAGCTCACTCTAAGTACTCTAAGTACTTTAGGCAATGTTTTAATGTATCTCAACAACCATAGTTATTACAGCCTCCGCTACGGCACCCTGTCGGTAGAAGCGCTGGTGGAACAGGCCAAAAGTCTGGGCATCGCTGCTTTGGCGCTCACGGATATCAACAATACCAGCGGAATGATCGATTTTGTGAAGGAGTGTCGCAACCAGAAAATAAAACCGATTGCCGGAGTGGAGTTTCGCAATGGCGACCGGCTGATGTATGTGGGGATCGCCTCTGATAACAAAGGTTTCAGGGAGCTGAACGAGATGCTGAGCCACCATAATGCTGAAGGAACTGATTATCCAGAAGTTGCCCCGCCGATGGAGCATGTGCTGGTCATTTATCCTTTCGGGACGCGGCTTCCGGCGCAATTACACGAAAACGAATATCTGGGTGTAAGGCTTTCGCAGGTACCGAAATTGCTTCATTCGGTTTCAGGAAACCATGCAGAGAAGATGGTGATTCTGCAGCCGGTTACCTTTCAGGATGAAAAGAGCTATTATGTGCACCGGAACCTGCGCGCAGTCGATCATAATGATTTATTGTCGAAACTCACTCCTGAGCAGTTCGCTGCTCCTGATGAGATCATGCTTTCTCCCGAAAGGTTGCGGGCAGCCTATGCCCTGTATCCGGCTCTGGTCAGAAATACGGAGAAGATTGTCGAAAGCTGCGGTATCGACTTTGATTTTACGACCATCAAAAACAGGAAGACTTTCACCGGAAATCTTTATGATGATCAGGTTTTTCTTTCAAAACTGGCTTATGAAGGATTGAATTACCGCTACGGAAAGGGCAATAAGGAAGCAGTCAAACGGGTGCAGAATGAGTTGCAGATCATCAGTAAGCTTGGGTTCTCGGCCTATTTTCTCATCACCTGGGATGTGATCCGTTATTCGATGTCGCGGGGTTTTTACCATGTGGGCCGCGGAAGCGGAGCCAACAGCGTGGTGGCATATTGTCTGCGCATCACGGATGTAGATCCGATTGAACTGGATTTGTATTTCGAGCGCTTCCTGAATCCCAAGCGAACAAGTCCGCCCGATTTTGATATTGACTATTCGTGGAAAGACCGCGACGATGTGATCGATTATATTTTTAAACGCTATGGCCGCAAACACACAGCCCTGCTCGGAACCATGTCGACCTTTCGCGGGAAATCGATCTACCGTGAACTGGGCAAGGTGCATGGACTGCCAAAAAACGAGATCGACGAATTGTCGGCCGACCCAAACCGCTATTACAACCTGAACCATATCACGCGCCATATCCATGAACTGGCCACGATGATTGTCGATTTCCCGAATCAGCGCAGCATTCACGCCGGAGGTATTCTTGTATCGGAAGAGCCGATCACCTGTTACACAGCCCTTGATATGCCTCCAAAAGGCTTCCCGACCACCCAATGGGATATGTACGTATCTGAGGAAATCGGCTATGAGAAACTGGATATCCTGAGCCAGCGCGGAATCGGTCATATCAAGGAGGCTGCTGACATCGTCAGGGCTAACCGTGGTTTGAGTATTGATGTGCATCAGGTGGCGAAGTTCAAACAGGACGAGAAGGTGAAAGACCAGCTCAAGCGGGCCGAGACCAACGGCTGTTTTTATATCGAGAGTCCGGCCATGCGCGGCTTGCTGCGTAAATTACGCTGTGATAATTATCTGAGTCTGGTGGCCGCGAGCAGCATCATTCGTCCCGGGGTGGCAAAATCGGGTATGATGCGCGAGTATATTCACCGTTTTCACCATCCGGAGGACTTCAGCTATATTCATCCTGTGATGGAACAGCAGCTGAAAGAGACCTACGGAGTGATGGTGTATCAGGAAGATGTGCTCAAGGTTTGTCATCATTTCGCCGGCCTCGATCTGGCCGATGCTGATGTGTTGCGCCGCATCATGAGTGGGAAAAAGCGAAGGAAGCAGGAGTTTGATGAGATTATGGGGAAATTCTTTGCCAACTGCCGCCTCCGGGGCTACCCGGATGATGCAGTGAAGGAGGTGTGGCGGCAGATAGAGTCGTTTGCCGGCTATTCTTTTTCTAAAGCCCATTCGGCCTCTTATGCCGTGGAGAGTTTCCAGAGTCTGTATCTCAAGGCACATTTTCCACTTGAGTTTCAGGTGGCTGTCATCAATAATTTTGGTGGTTTTTACCATACCTGGGTCTATTTCAACGAGGCCAGACGGCAGGGTGGAAGCATCCATCTGCCGTGTGTGAATCAAAGTCAGTACAATACTTCGATCGTGGGAAGCGTGATTTACATTGGTTTTGTGCACCTGGCCGGACTTGAATCTGATTTTGCCCATCGCCTGTTGGCTGAACGCGAAAAACACGGTTTGTTCGAAAGTCTGCACGATTTTATTGACCGGGTGAAACCGGGTATGGAGCAGCTCATTCTGCTAATCCGATCAGGTGCTTTTGCTTTTACCGGATTGCCCAAGCCGGGTTTGCTCTGGGAAGCACATCTGTATCGCAAGCAAAGCCGGACTGCCGGACTGCCTTCGGTACTGTTTCGTGAGGCATCGCAGGAGTATCAGTTGCCGAAACTTCAGCACCGGCCTATTGAAGATGCGTATGACGAGATTGAATTGCTTGGCTTTCCGGTAACGATGACGCATTTTGATATGTTGGTGACTTCATTCAGGGGTGAGGCACTGGCTGAGGGAATGCTGGCGCGTTGCGGACAGACTGTTCGCATGCTGGGACATCTTGTGACGGTGAAATATGTGAAAACCGTCAGGGGTGAACTGATGCATTTCGGTACGTTTATCGATCATACAGGCGAGTTTTTCGATACGGTACATTTTCCGCCTTCGCTCAAAGAATATAAGTTTCAGGGAGCAGGTGTGTATCTCTTGCTCGGAAAAATGGTGGAGGAGTTCGGCTATCCCATGCTGGAAGTGGAGAAAATGGCCCGAATGCCGATGAAGCCCGATCCAAGAGAATCAAAATGATATTTCCTGAGTTCAGAAACCAGAAAATTTGCAAAGGAATGTATCCGTTTATTTCGAAAACTGTAAGATTCTGAAAGCGCCCTGCATGACAACACCAAAAATCAGGATGGCAATGATCAGATCGGGATAGGCGGAATTTGTTACCGATACAAGCGCTCCGGCCAGGATCATGCCAGTATTCGCAATGACGTCGTTCGATGTAAAAATCATGCTTGCCCGCATATGAACTTCTTTGCTTTTACTCTGTTGCAACAAGAGCAGACTTATGATATTACCAATCAAAGCGAGGATAGAAATAATGATCATGATTTGAAAGTTGGGCATCTCACTGAACCCGAGAAAACGGCGTGCAGCTTCCGTTAGACCAAGAACGGCAAGAGCAAGTTGCAGATAACCACTTGATTTTGCGATGTTCTTTTTTCGTATCAACGCTCCTCCAACGGCCAGCAAAGCCAGCCCGTAAACAAGGCTGTCGGCAAGCATATCCAGACTGTCGGCGAGCAATCCCATGGATCTGGCAATTAATCCGGCTGATGCCTCTACAACAAAAAAGAAGAGGTTGAGAAACATCACCTGCAGAAGCAGTTTCTTCTCAAGCTTGTTATTTTTCTCTGGTTTCTCACCGCTTACAGGTGCTGTTTCAATCACTGAAGTATTGAATTTCAAGTTGTTGAGTCTTTTAAAAATCTCATCATGATTTCCTTCGTGGTAAACAACAAGCTGTCGTTTAGGAATATCGAATTCCATGGATTGAATGTGTGCAAGACCATCCAACTTCATCCTGATCATCTGTTCTTCTGA
>CAZVKW010000031.1:0-7766 GCA_964627945.1 uncultured Lentimicrobiaceae bacterium | reverse complement strand
AACGGAGCATTGGCATTAACATTGTCGTAAAGCAATCCGGCGATCAGACTGGCAGGCAGCAGGGTGATACCGAGCACAGCATGGTAAATCCCGAAACCGGTTCCTTTCAGATCTTTGCTCACAATATCCGAAATCATGGCTTTCTGTCCGGTATCAGTAAGGGCGCTATAAAATCCGTAAAGCATAAACAGAAAAACAAAGACGCTGAGGCTGTTGAATCTGCCAAAGAGATAATACACCAGCGCATAGACAAAAAAGCCAAGGATGATCAGTTTCTCGCGGCCGATGCGGTCCGATAGTTTTCCGACCGGAACAGCAAGGATTACCGATACCGAATTGAAAATCATATAAACAAATGGGATAAAAGCCTGATTAATACCTGTTTCTTTTGTTTTCACAAGCAAAAGGGCATCGGCTGAGTTTCCGAGTGTAAACACAAAGATGATGACCAGAAAGAAATAGAACTTCTTTGGTAATTGCTTTACCCGAAAAGCGGGCATTTCCTTTTTCTTTTCGGCTTTGATTTCCTTGATAAAGAAGATGATCGTAATCACCCCGATGATGGCCGGTATGGTCGCCAGCAGAAAAATATTGGTGAAGTTCATTGGGAAGAAATACAGAAGTAGAAATGCAATAAGTGGCCCAATGATGGCGCCGCTGTTGTCCATCGCTTTGTGGAAGCCAAAGTTTTTGCCGGCTTCATTTTTTTTGATCGAATTGCTGATGAGGCTGTCTCGCGGAGCTGTGCGGATGCCCTTGCCAACACGCTCAATGAAACGCAGATACAATACCTGAATGGGTGCGCCGACAAAAGCGTAAATAGGTGTGATCAGAGCCGTTACGCCATAACCGATGATCATGAAAGGTTTGTTTTTGCCTATCTTATCGCTCCAGTAACCCGATACTGCTTTTAACAAGGAAGCCGTGCTTTCGGCGATGCCTTCGATGAGCGAAATGGTAGTTTTGGATGCGCCAAGCGACAAGAGGAACAGCGGCATTACACTGTAAACCATCTTCACTGAAACATCCATAAAGAATGAAGTCAGACCTGTGAAAAAGACGTTTTTTTCTAAACCGAAATAAGGTTTTTTCTTCATTTCAGAATGCTTGAAATCAGTCTTTAGGGATAGGAAGATCATGTTGTCTAAGGAAACTCAGTTTATCCCAATAGCCGCGCTGTAACAGGATTTTTCCTTCGGTGACATGAAAAAATCCGCAGCCACGCAATCCGAGCGGATCAAACCATTCCAGAATTGCCCATTCTCCGTCTTCGAAAATATTTTCGACAATACAAACCATTTCTGCCTGTGCGAATTCATCGGCAAACATCTGCCGGATGGCTTCACGGCCGATCACCAGATCATTGGCTACCTGATGATTGATGGCGTTTTCGTGGTATAATCCGGCCAGACCATCCACATCCTGCTGGTTGAACAATTCAACAAACTGCTGAACGATTTGCTTTGGAGTCATATTGTAAGATATTGGTGCGAATTATTTCTGCCAGACACGTACATAATCGATTTCATACTCTGCCGGGAAAATATTTTCCTCAATTCCTTTCATACCACCCCAGTTTCCTCCAACAGCGAGGTTCATGATCAGGTGGAAACGCTTGTCGAAGGGCCATGTATCGGGTCCTGTATGCTCGTTTTTAAAGGTGAAATAAGGTTTTCCATCGAGATAAATGCGGTATTCTTCAGGTTCCCATTCCAAACCATAGGTATGGAATTCAGTGTTGCATGTTCCGCAGAAAATATTGTCGTTTTTCTGTGTGCCGATCACATGGTTGTACTTTTTGGTATGTGCCGATCCAACAATCGTATCAGGGTCATAACCTACCTGTTCCATGATGTCGATTTCGCCTGAATCAGGCCATCCACCATATTCCCAGTCGGTTGACAGCATCCAGAAGGCTGGCCATAATCCCCTTCCGACAGGTAGTTTGGCGCGCATCTCGAACTTACCATAGAGCCAGTCACCCTTTTTTTTGCTCACGAGTCGGGCCGAAGTGTAGGCTTTTCCTTCCATCGAGTCTTTTAGGGCGATGATTTTGAGGGTCCCGTCAGAAACAACTGCATTGCGGATGTCAGCTTTGGTGTAATACTGGGCTTCGTTGTTGCCCCAGCTCCATGCATTGCCATCCGTATCGTAGGTCCATTTGGTGGTGTCGGGAAGACCAGCTTTTTCAAATTCGTCGGCCCAGACCAGCTTATAAGGGTCTTTGGGTTTGCAGGAAAACAGGAAAAATGATGTAACAGCCAGTGAAAGAAGCAGATAGTTTTTCATTTCGGGAAGTTTTTGTAGTGATATGCGTGAAAATTCATCGAATCAAAAGTAGGAAATATTTGTGCTGGATTTTGAGGAGTTATATCCGCGACAAATTTAGATATGAAAAATTAAATTGGTAGAATTCATTCAATTTCTGACAAACCAAACAATTTGGCTATCAATTGGCTTCTTTATGAAATGATCATAAAATGTCTTTGTTTTCGGACTAATTGCTCTTTTGCAATTGATTATAAAATCATTACGATTAAAATACCGATTTTTTTTTGATGTACTTGACAATCGATTATTGAAAGGATAATTTACCTTCAGGATTTGACAATCTTTTTGATAAAATATTAGTTAAATTCAAATAATTCCATGCATCGTCACAAAAATCAGATATCTTTGTCCTTATATAAGAAAACAAACACTTAAATACTTAATAATGTCTGCTATGAATAGAATTCTTCTGTTTCTGATTCCTCCGCAGCAATGGAGAACGCCGGTTATGATCATGTTTGGTGCTATTTTCGGATTGGTCCTCTATGCGTTTTATAGCAGCAAAGCATTTTCCTATCTGTCTGATTCACCCGAAACATGTGTTAACTGCCATATTATGGCTCCTCAATATGCGACCTGGCAACACAGTTCACACCGCGAAAAAGCGAATTGCAATGATTGCCATGTGCCACATGATAATTTTTTTCGCAAATATTTCTTCAAAGCCAAAGATGGTGCCCGTCACGCAACAATGTTCACATTGCGATTGGAACCACAAAACATTTTTATCAAAGAGGCCGGTATTAAAGTGGTTCAGGAAAACTGTATCAGGTGTCACAGTACTTTAATAACAGACTCAAAATTACTTGTTCAGACCAATTCTTACCTTCATAAATTTGAAGAAAGACTCTGCTGGGATTGTCACCGCGAGGTGCCACACGGAAGGGTGAAGAGTTTGTCGAGTACACCTTATGCACGTGTTCCACTTCCTGTTTCACCAGTTCCGGCATGGATGGATAAATTAACGAATAGTAAAACCAAATAAATTTCTGTAATATGAATTCTCTAGAGAAAAAAAAGCGCAGTCCATGGGTAAATTGGACATTGTTTACAGTAACAATACTTGTAGTGTTCTTTCTTGGACTGCTTGTATCCTCCATTACCGAACGAAGGGCTGAAGCAATATTTGCTTACAAACCCAAGGTTAAACTGAATGAATTTGAACCCAGGAATGAAGTCTGGGGGAAAAATTATCCCAAAGAATACGAAAGTTACCGAAAAACTTTTGAATCAGATTTCCGGACTGCCCATGGTGGAAACGCGATGAGAGATATGCTCGCCGAAGATCCGGCGCTCGTAGTATTATGGGCTGGTTATGCGTTTTCAAAAGATTATAGTCAGGGTCGTGGCCATTCGCATGCTGTAGAAGATGTTCAAAATACCATCAGGACAGGTGCTCCGATGACTCCGGATGCAGGTCCGCAACCGAGTACCTGCTGGACCTGTAAAAGTCCGGATGTTCCACGAATGATGAACGAATTGGGAATCAAAGAGTTCTATAGCAAAACATGGTCATCCTTAGGTCCACAGATCACAAATTCGATTGGATGCGGAGATTGTCATAATCCTGAAACAATGGATCTTACCATAACCCGTCCGGCTCTTATAGAAGTCTATACCGCAATGGGAAAAGATATCAAAGAGGCAACACAGCAGGAAATGCGTTCGCTCGTTTGTGCTCAATGTCATGTTGAGTATTATTTCGATAAGAAGAAAGCCGGAGCTGAAGGAGTGCCTTACCTCACTTTTCCCTGGGTTAATGGATTTAAGCCAGAGGATATGTTGAAATATTACAACGACAAAGGATTCAATGATTGGACCCATGCTTTGAGCAGAGCGCCTATGTTAAAAATGCAACATCCAGATTACGAATTATATAAAACGGGTATTCATGCCGAAAGAGGAGTTGCTTGCGCTGATTGTCATATGCCATATATCAGTGAAGGTGGCGTTAAATTTTCGAATCATCATGTAACATCTCCATTAAAATACATCTCGCAGGCATGTCAGACTTGTCACCGTGAGAGTGAAGAAACGCTAATAAAAAACGTTTATGACCGGCAGAATAATATTGCTGAGTTGAGACTTAAAGCCGAAGAAGTATTGGTGCACGCGCATATTGAAGCCAAAGCTGCCTGGGATGCTGGTGCTACTGAAGGGGAAATGAAAGATATTTTGATCGATATCCGCGATGGACAATGGTTTTGGGATTATGTGGCAGCCTCGCATGGTGGCTCCTTTCACTCTCCTGTAGAAAGCGGACGTGTGCTGGGTAAATCCATTGATTATGCTCAAAATGCACGTGTTAAACTGGCCCGTTTACTCGCCACAAAAGGTATCACTACTGAAATACCCGTCCCTGACATTTCTACAAAGGAAAAAGCCCAGAACTATATCGGTTTACCAATGGAGAAACTGATTCAGGAAAAGAAAGAGTTTCAGGATAAGATTTTACCGAAGTGGAAAATTGAATCCGATGCAAGAGAATCAAAATATGATGAAATAAGTAAATAACTCAATTTCAAACTATAACAAACCCGTGAATATTCATTTAATCACGGGTTTTTGTTTTATCGTTAATGACCTAATCTCATATTTTGTGTTGATTAATTTTATTTTGCGCTTAAATTGTTTGATTCTTTTCTTTTGCTAGGATAATTAAAACAGATTTTCAAATGGGATTGATAGTTCCGAAAGAGAATTAGGTTCAGTATATTTATCATACTTCAAGGAATTATGACATTAACACAGATTATTTTTATCTTTGATTTCGAATCATCCTGAACAGCCCCATGACCCAAAAAGAAGCCGCATACGCCGAAATCGCAGCCCTGGTCGAACGCTTTACCGATCAGTTTCAATCGTATAAAAAAGCCGAATACAACGAAACACTCACACGCCGCGATTTCATCGATCCTTTTTTCAAGGCGCTGGGCTGGGACATCGATAATTCGAACGGATATGCCGAAACCTATCGCGAAGTGATTCACGAAGACCGGGTTAAAATAGGTAAAGCGACCAAAGCGCCCGACTATTCGTTCAAGCTGTCGGGTGGTAAACGCCTGTTTTTTGTCGAGGCCAAGAAACCCTGCGTTTATTTAAAAGACGATATCCAACCAGCTTATCAGGTGCGACGTTACGGTTGGAGCGCCAAACTTCCTATCAGTATCATCACAGATTTTGAAGAGTTCGCCATCTATGACTGCACCAAAAAACCAAATCCAACCGATAAAGCTTCGGTTGCCCGCATCAAATACATTCTCTATACCGACTATCTCAAAGAGTTTGATTTTCTGTGGGATACCTTCAGTAAAGAAAGGGTGCTCAAAGGAAGCTTTGATAAGTTTGTCGAAAGCAGCGCCGGAAAGAAAGGTACTGCCACGGTCGACAAAGAGTTCTTGTTATCGCTCGACACCTGGCGCACCTACCTCGCTACCAGCATCAGTTGGAATAACAAAGACCTCGATGAAGACGAAATAAATTTTGTGGTGCAGCAGACCCTCGACAGAATTATTTTTCTGAGGATTGCCGAAGACCGCGGCATTGAACCATACGGAAACCTGAAAAACGCGATCAAACAGGGCGACTATTACCAAAATCTTTACCAGATATTTCAGGTAGCCAATGATAAATATAATTCCGGACTCTTTGATTTCAAGAAAGACAGCATCAGCCAGAAGATTCATATCGTAAACAAGGTGATCAAATCCATCATCACCGAACTGTATTATCCCGTAAGTCCTTACGAGTTTTCGGTGTTTTCGGTCGAGATATTGGGCAACGCTTACGAACAGTTTCTAGGCAAACAGATCCGCATCGATAAATCGCACCATGCCCATATTGAAGAGAAACCTGAGGTGCGCAAGGCCGGTGGCGTGTATTATACGCCCGAATATGTTGTGGAATATATCGTGAAAAACACTGTTGGAAAGTTGATTACCGAACAATCGACACCCGAAACTGTCAGTCCGCTCCGCATCGTCGATCCGGCCTGCGGAAGCGGTAGTTTTCTCATTGGTGCATACCAATATCTGGTCGACTGGCACAAGGACTATTACAACCGCACTTTAAAGCAGTCGAAAGGCGGCAAAAACACACCGATCACGCCCGAAGGCAACCTCACCACTGCCGAAAAGAAACGTATTTTGCTTAACAACATTTATGGGGTGGATATTGATGTCAACGCGGTGGAAGTGACCAAGCTGAGCCTGCTGCTCAAATGCATGGAAGGCGAAACCGAAGCGAGTATTGCCAACCAGCTCAGCCTGTTCAACGAACGGGTGCTGCCAACACTCGACAGCAATATCAAGAGTGGCAACAGTCTGGTGGATACCGATTTTTACGACAACCAGCTCGATTTTGGCGAAGAAAAGAAAATCAAACCCTTCAACTGGCAAATGGCTTTTCCTGAAGTGTTTAAACCAAGGAAAACAAATATAAATCCTGAATTAAAACAACAGTATAAACGTGTTTTTGACCGCGCAACAGAAAACGAACGCAGAGCAAAGGAACTTGTTGAGAAATTGGGAGGTGTATTTGAAGAACCTGAGGTGTTGTACGAAGTGCCGGGTGGATTTGATGTTGTCATTGGAAATCCGCCTTATGTAAGGCAGGAGTTGCTAGGGAATTTAAAAAGTTATTATCTGCAAAACTATCGCGTTTATCATGGAATGGCCGATTTGTATAGCTATTTTATCGAAAGAAGCATGCAGCTTTTAAGACCGGAAGGATTGTACGGTGTAATCGTTGCAAACAAATGGATGCGGGCAAATTACGGCGAACCATTGCGTAAATGGTTAAAAACGCAAAACGTAAAAGAAATTATTGATTTTGGCGATTTGCCTGTTTTTGAGCAGGCAACTACTTATCCCTGTATCATGATTATTGAAAAAAGTAATGTGGAAGATCATTTCTCTACTGTAAATGTCAAAAGCCTTAAATTCTTAAACTTATCAGATTATGTTCTTGAAAACAGCCAGCTATTAGAACAAAAATCATTAGATGAAAAAGGTTGGAATCTTGTGTCAAACGTTGAAATGTCGCTTTTAGCTAAAATAAAAAGTGAAGGCATAACCTTAGGACAATATGTAAATCATAAGGTTTTTTATGGCATTAAAACTGGGTTAAATGAAGCCTTTGTAATCGATAAAGAAACAAAGGAAAATTTAATTCCCTGCTACCGCGCGACTCCCGTCGCGTGGTGCAGTAAATTGTTTATTTTTGTTGGAAAGCCATAGGAATCAGATTTTTTGAGTTAATCGAATATCAAAGCAATATGAAATAAGAAGGATAAGCAGCAAACCACGCGACGGGAGTCGCGCGGCAGCGGGGATCAGCCGGATGCTCCTGTGGCATAAGTTTTTTTAATTAAAGCTTCGACGAATGAGTCATTAAAAGCAGATATTTCAAAATTTACCAAGGAAATTAAAAGGTTT
>CAZVKW010000030.1:26329-27749 GCA_964627945.1 uncultured Lentimicrobiaceae bacterium | reverse complement strand
TCAACAAAGCCGTTTTTTACGATTATTTCGATACCGATGCCTGGATCAGACGCGGGATGATCCGTTACGAAATTAATGATACAGCCGGCGCGATGACCGATTTCAATCAGGCCATCCTGCTCGACGACAAGAATCCGTTGGTTTATTTTCAGCGGGCACTCGTTTACCTGAAAACCGGTGATACCACACGGGCCTTGAACGATTATGAGCATGTGAATATGCTCGACCAGCGCAATGCGCTAACCTATTACAACCGCGCGCTAATCTACAGCTTTCGTAGGCAGCTCGAACCTGCAGAAGTGCTTTACAAAGAGGTGATCAAGATCAATCCGCAGAATGTGTATGCCTATTTTAATCTGGGAGTGGTTCATTATCAGATGAAAAAGATGCCCGAAGCCGTGGATGATTTCACTTCGGCTATCGAACTGTTTCCTGATTTTGCCGGCGCCTGGGTGAACCGTTCCATAGCCAAGAAGGATCAGGGTGATGAGAAAGGCTCGTATTCTGATTATAAGAAGGCGATGGGAATTATTTCAGCCATCAACACACGTGGCGAAAATGCTGACTCGCTCTTTGCGCAATATGCTGATTCGTCCTATTTCAATAAGATCATCGAACTCGAATCTGATTTTGTGAGTGGTAATATGAAAAGCACCCGAATTCAGTTTCAGGATGTTGATATACAGCCTTTCCCGAACTTTATCATCGCCGTTTTGCGTGAACAAAAGCCCGGACAGTCGGCACCGAAAGGATTTTATACTGATCTTGAACTCTCGCAGTTGAATCAGCCCAACGAAGCCATGCTGAAGCTGGGTTATATGCTGGAGAATTTCACTTCCGGTCCTGAAAACCAAACAGTTCTTGACGGACTTCAACTCTATGATTCACTGGCGCGTACCTTTGGAGAAACAAATACGGCCGATTTTTACAATGCTACTTCGCAGCAATTGCTTCAGAATTACCGAAAGGCCGATGCCATGTATTCCGAGTTACTTCAGGACAAAAAGACCGGCGCTTTTGCGCTTTTCAACCGCGCTGTATTGCGTTTCGACCGCGAGGAACTGGTGCTTTCGGATGTTGAGTACAACAATACGATCACCATTTCGAAGCAGAAACAGCTTGTGAATCAGTCGGATGTCGAGACCCGTGAACCCGATTATTCGCATGCGCTGAAAGATATGAATATCTATCTCAAATCGCATCCCGATCAGGCTTTTGCGCATTATAACCGTGCCAATGTGCTGTTGCATATGAAAGATTTTCAGCGTGCGATCGATGCCTATTCCGATGCCATAGCGCATGAACCCACATTGGCCGAAGCCTTTTACAATCGTGCATTGACATTGATTTATCTGGGCGAGAACGGTCTGGCCTGCTCCGATCTGAGCAAAGCGGGTGAACTGGGAATCACCGAAGCCTA
>CAZVKW010000030.1:21017-26229 GCA_964627945.1 uncultured Lentimicrobiaceae bacterium | reverse complement strand
GTTTCAGTCAATATTTCTGAAAAGAAGGGAACGGTGAAAATGCCGGTTCCTGTCATTCATCTGAACGATCATGGTGTTGAATCCGATGCCCATGCCGGATCATGGCACCGGCAGGTGAGTCTGCTCGGTACCGAAAGTTTCAGCAAATTTGAACATCAGGCAGGCCGCAAAGTGGAATACGGCGAATTTGCAGAGAACATCACAACCGAAGGAATCATATTGTACGAACTTGCGCCTTTCGACAAGCTTTTTATCGGTGATACCGAGCTGGAAGTCACACAAATCGGGAAGAAATGCCACGGAACAGGCTGCGCCATTTTTAACGAAGTAGGCAACTGTGTGATGCCAAAAGAAGGCATTTTTGCCCGCGTACTCCATCACGGAAATGTGCAAGCAGGCGACAGCATTTGTCTCGAACGCAAGGTTTTCAAGGTAATGATCATCACATTATCAGACCGTGCCAGCAGGGGAGAATACGACGATTTGAGCGGACCTGCTATTCAAAAGTCACTGGAAGCTTTTTTTGGAGCCAACAGATGGGAACATTCCATTGATTATCATTTGATTCCGGATGATGAATACCAGCTCAGAGAGCTGCTGACATCAGCCCGCGCAAAATGTTATGATATGGTTTTCACCACCGGCGGAACAGGAATCGGACCACGTGATTTCACTCCGGAAGTGGCGAAGGCTTTTATCGACAAGGAGATACCGGGCATCATGGAATCGATCCGACTCAAATTCGGAGCCGAAAAATCCAATGCACTCCTGAGTCGTGGTGTCGCTGGATTGATGGGCGAAACTTTTCTGTATGTGCTTCCCGGTAGTGTAAAAGCCGTGAACGAATATATGGGTGAAATTGAGAAAACCCTCCGCCATCTGCTGTTTATGCTGCGTGGCATCGATGTGCATTGATTGCAGAATAATGAACAATTCGCTGGGGATATTTATTTTACCGAAATAAGCAGCGTAACGCGCCAGTGATTAATTTTGTAGCCGGATGAAAGCCTTTTTCCATCATATTAACCGCTTTAAGTTTCTCTATACCATTGTGATATTTCTGGTGTGGATGATCTTTTTTGATGAAAACAAAGTTTCAAGTCAATATGATCTGAAAGCAAGGTATGTGAACCTTGTCAAGCAGAAAAAGTATTATCAGAAAGAGATTTACGAAAATCAAAAACTTATTCAGGAGCTTGACTCAGACACGCTTCTGCTTGAGAAAATTGCCCGCGAAAAATACCTCATGAAACGCGATAACGAAGTGATCTACCTAATTGTTGATGACTCTGTCAGCCGATAAATCTGCCTCATTTCTCTAGAAATCCATTCCGCCTTCTTCGCCCATTCCCTGTGATCTTTCCTGACGCTTTTTATTCTGGTTAATGCGGTAGTTGAAATTGAGTGTTACCACAGTAGAACCCCAGCGGGCATCGGTACGTGAATAGAAATTTTCGCCATAGGACTCAAATGCGTGTCGGCGGGTTCCAAAAATATCGCGCACATTCAGGGTGAAGGTTCCTTTGCCTTTCAGAACATCTTTACTTAATCCGCAATCGGCCGAAAACATCGCGAGACGCTTTCCCTGTGCTGTTTCAGATGCACTCTGATAGTTTGCACTTAATTGAAAATCAAGACCTTTTTGAATAGTGAAGCGGCTGTTGATTCTGCCCGTCCAGCTATAATCGTCGGTATGATAATTGATTCCGTCAAGATCACCGTCGAGAATATTTCTGAAAAAGTTCAGATTCGCATTCAGATTCAGCCATTTGAGTCCTGTGTATGTCCCAATGAGTTCAAAGCCATAGGCATCGCTTTTCGCGAAATTCTGTGGTTTAATATATGTAATTCCCAGACTATCAATACTTTCAGTTCGTTGAAACATATCCTTGCTGGCCCGGTAATAGGTGTTGAAATTGAAATTTCCGGTCTTCCAGAAACGAATATATCCCAGTTCGTATGCATCCGTGAAAACAGGCTTGAGGTCAGGATTTCCGGTGAAAATATTCCGGTTATCGGCAAAAGAATGAAATGGATTGAGCTGCATGAATTCAGGTCGACGAATACGCCGGCTGTAACTTATCTGTAAATGATCCATTTCGGTTGCTTTGAAAGTGAAATGCGCACTCGGGAAAAAATCCAGGTTATTCCTTTGACCAGTCTCGTTCGTTTCGGTCAGTTTTGTATCGATTTTCTCAAACTCCGTGCGAAGACCAAACTGGTATGAGATGCGTCCTCTATCATCTCCAAAAAGGGCATAAGCTGCATAAATCGTTTCATCGTAAAAGAAGTGATTGGTGTAATTTTCGAGAATGTCATAGTTACCGGTTGAGTCTTTTTGCGATACTTCGTAATAATTATCGATGCTGCGTGTGGAAAGCTTCACCCCGGTTTCGAAACGTGCCATTCGGCGGAAAGGATGCACATAATCCGCCTGAAACTGCAGATTGGGTTCCTTTTGTTCAGAAATGCTTTTCTGATAAGCGGGTGATTTTGCCTCCGGATTCGGATATAAATACAACTGGCTTATATTCGAATTTTCTGTTTCTGAATTGTTGAAATACTGCAGACTTGCTGTAAGTTGTTGATCTTTCTTTTTGAACTGTTTCTTGAAATTCAAAGCATATTCCAGGTTCGGATCCTTCTCGGTCTGGTCATCGATTCGCTGACTGTGGTTGATCAGCTCCGATGAAGGGTTATAATCAAGATAATCGATTGTGACTTTGGCATTTTCTTCAGATGTGCGGTACATGAAACTTCCTGAAAGACTGGTTGTTTCGGTGAAGAAATATTCGGTTCCAAAGCGGATTGTATGGCTGTTTTCGGTACGCAGTCGTTCGCTTGTCTGATCAGTAATCCAGGTTCCTTCGTTGTAAATTTCTTTATAATTCGTACCCGATCCGATGCGTTCGCGGTGGTTGTAAGCATAGTTCGTGAAGAAGTTGAATTTTTTAATCCGGTAATTGGTGTTCAGTCCGATACCATATTGCCATGGATAACCGAAATTGGCATCAATCGAGCCGTTGAAGCCCTGCCTGCGGTCTTTTTTGAGTACAATATTGATGATTCCGGATGAACCCTCGGCATCATATCTTACCGATGGATTTGTCACTACCTCAATCTTATCAATCATATCAGCCTGCAGACTGCGCAATGCGTCGCGGCTGTTGATACCGGCCATTCCCGATACTTTTCCGTCGATAAGAACCCGAACACCTTCGTCACCGCGCAGACTCACATTACCATCAATATCCACTGTAACGGAAGGAATATTTTCGAGGACTTCGATAGCGTTTCCGGCTGTAGCACTGATGTCTTTGCCGATGTTGAATACTTTTTTGTCGAGGGTCATTTCCATGGTCGTTTTCTCTGCAACCACTTCTACCTCACCCAAAAGTGTCATATCGGGTTCAATAAGCAACTGACCCAGATCGAGCATATTTTTCTCCTTTTCAATTTGTATATTACTCTTTGTCAATGTAGTATACCCGAGAAACTGAATAGTCACATAATATTTTCCCGGTTTAAGTTTCATCTCGAACTGACCATCTTTTCCCGATATAACACCCATGATGAAAGCAGAATCAGGCAATGAATACACCATTACAGTGGCATATTCGAGTCCGCCACGGGTAGTTTTGTCGAGCACTTTTCCTTTGATGCCCGAATCCGAATCGACCGGAATGGAATTGCTCGCAGCAGTGAAATCAGGAATCAGGAATGCGAAAATTGAAATCGTAAGAAATTGAAATAGAAGATGTTTCATTTGAATGAATTGGGTTTTTTAATAATCTTATTGCGGATCAACGTCAATCTGAATCATGACTGACTTAAAGGCAGTCTGTCTCTCAAAATTGTGGATGATCTCTTTTACTTTATCTTTAACTTTCGGAGGATGGAAATTTCGTTCGAACTTTATGAGAATCTGTTTGATATACAATGTTTTAATGCGTGAAACAGAAGGATATTCCGGTCCGAGAACAAGATCACCAAAAACCGCTTTCAGTTGTTCAGCCAGCTTCATAGAGGCCTGATCGACCAGATGCTTATCACGATGTTTTAGTTTGAGCAGAATCAAGCGGTAAAAAGGTGGATAGCGGAAGTTCAATCTGTTTTCCATTTGTCGGTAAAACAAATCCTCATAGCGGTTTTCGACCACATCTTTCAGAATAGGATGCGACGGCTGGTAGGTTTGAATCATCACTACACCCTGTTTTCCTTTGCGACCTGCCCTTCCGCTCACCTGCGCCATGAGCTGGAAACTTTGTTCAAAAGCCCTGAAATCGGGATAGGAAAGCATATTATCGGCATTCAGGATGCCGACCACACGAACGCGTTCAAAATCAAGTCCTTTTGTAACCATCTGGGTGCCAACAAGAACGTCTGTTTTTCCGTTTTCGAAATCTTCCAGAATCTGACGGTATGCATTTTTTGTGCGTGTTGTATCCAGATCAAGGCGTGCGATGCGCGCGCCACGGATCATCAGACCGAGATCCTCTTCAATTTTCTCTGTTCCGAAACCGTGCATATGAACGGCAGAACTATGGCATTCGGGGCATTCTTCAGGTACGGCGGTCGAATAACCGCAATAGTGGCAGCGAAGCAGATTTTGTTTTTTGTGGTAAATGAGACTTACATCACAGTTTTTGCAGCCGGGTATCCAGTTGCAGCGATCGCATTCGATCCTCAGCGAAAATCCGCGCCGGTTTTGAAACAAAATCACTTGTTCCTTGTCGTTGATTGCTTGTTTGATAGCATCGAGCAAGGTTTTCGAAAAATGCGAATGCATGCTGTCGCGACGGGTTTCTTCACGGATGTTCACGATCTGAATCTCCGGCATTTTGATTCCGCCATACCTTTCAGTGAGCGTAACCAATCCGTATTTGTTTTTCAGGGCATTGTAATAACTTTCGTAAGAAGGTGTGGCAGAGCCGAGTAGCACTTTCGCCTCATACATGGCAGCAAGCATCACAGATGCATCTCTGGCCTGGTATCGGGGAGCAGGATCGACCTGTTTGAAGGAATGATCATGTTCTTCATCCACAATGATGAGCCCAAGATTCCTGAATGGCAAAAACATGGCTGAACGCGGTCCAATAATGATCTGATAATCATTCTCTTTTGTTTTATCGAACGAAAGGACTTTCTGCCAGATTTCACCTCGTTCATGCGGATTGTATCTGGAATGATACACACCAACACGGTTTCCGAA
>CAZVKW010000030.1:1562-20917 GCA_964627945.1 uncultured Lentimicrobiaceae bacterium | reverse complement strand
GAAAGCAAGATTTCGAGTTGTTTGAAGGCTCTTTTCCCAAGCTCGTCCATCAATTCACGCAGATTGTCTTCGTTCTGAAATTCAGAACTTAGCCGCATGAAACGCTCTGTTTTTGGGGCAAAGCGTTCGTTGAGTTCCTCTTCCATGGCGATGAGTTTCTTATCGACCATATTCTTGATCAGTGGCATCACCTTTTGAAAACCAACGATTGAACTCACTTCTGAAATAGTAAGTTTAGGCTGAATCTGTAATGCTTCTGTGATCAGGAATTCGTTCTCATTTAGTTGGGTATGATCAGCACGGAATTCGGTGTCGAGCACGATTTTCGATTCGGAATTCAGTTTGAAAACAGTCGGAAGTGCAGCAAACATTACTTCGCCCAGATGACAGAGATAATATTCCCTGATCCAGTCCCAGAACTGAAACTGTTTTTCATTTACCAATGGCTCGTCATCGAGAACACCGAGAATGTATTTCGGCGTGTAATTTTTTGGGATATTCTGGTGAACCTTATGGATGAGTCCGGTATAAATCTTACGAGGCCCGAACTGCACAACGGCACGTTTCCCAATAGAAACCTCATCGTTCATGGTGTTTGGAACACGATAGGTGAAAACACCCGGCACCGGCAATGGAACGATAATATCGGTGAAAAGGGTAATCCTGTCTTCGGAATCCATGCGTGTTTTCTAAGGATAGCAAAAGTAAGGAATAGAAGACCTGCTTAGTCTTAATGAGATGTTAAAAAAAGCCGGCTATTAACCGGCTTTTATCGTGTCTTTCAGAATAATCAGGGTGTTGGGACGTATATTTTGTCCGCATCACGGTAGCCTGGTAAATCATGATACCAATCGGGATAAAGCGTCCCACCACTTTCGGCCCATTCGCCAAAGTGAAGATGAGCACCAGTTACTTCAGCTTTCTCGATTGGATAATCGAAACGTTCAACGATATTGATGGCCCATGGCAGATTGCTGATGGTTTTGTAATAGCGACCTTCAGCAGGAATGCTGTTGTCGTGACCTGAGCCAAGCAATGCCGGATCAGCCAGACTTGTTGGTGCTTTATTCGGTAGATGTACTTCAATATCACGTTCACCATTTACTATGATAAATGGATTATAAGGTGGAATTCCAAGCTGATTTAAGGGAACAGGAGTGGTGAAATTAATCACAATATCCAGTGTGTCAGGTACAACAAAAGGAACGTCAGGGGTTGTGTTTGCTCCAATGGAACTTGTAACCGGTGGCAGAACTTCATAGGAATCGTCCCACATGATCAGCACTGCATTGTCCTGATTCATTTCAGTTCCGTTGTTGTTCAGTTGGATATAATCGCCTGAAATTCTTGTGCCTGTAACGCTTTGAATCAATTCAGGAGCAATCGGCAGCTCGATTCCAAAACCATTGTGATAATAAGCGCCATGTGCTCTCAGGATGAAAGTAGCATATAGCTCGGTAACTTCATTGTCGCCATTTGTAATCTGGTTGAAATTGTAGTCGATTACTGCGTCATTGAAATCATAATCACCACGATAAGGCCAGAGGTCTTCGTAAGCCAGAGTTCCGAAATTTCCTTCGCTGAAGAACCAGTTGTCGAAGGCTTTATCAGGATCAAATGGATAATCATCGAAGTTATTGTTGATACCATCGTCATCATCATCATCACCGGTATAGTCAATGATGGGCAGATCGCTCACATCCACTGCCTGAATCGGACTTGCTGTTACAAAAAATACGGCATCATTAAAATCGTGGTCACAACCGCTTGAATTTCTACGGATGTCTTCAATTCCGAGCAACATGCGGGAGCGGCCCGGGTCATATAAAAACACAGTTTGCTGTTTCAGATTGGTTTCTGTTGCAGGATTCAGGTTTTTATCAGAATAAACCATCCAGCTACCTGGAGTAACTGCGGTACCGTTCCATCCGTTGGCCATCAATACCCATCCGAGGGTTGTATTTGCTGTAAACCTTCCAAGATACACTTTGTTTCCGGCCTGTAATCCTCCTCCGCTGCCTGCAAGTGAGGCGTTAGGAAAAATGATATTGACTGAATCAATGGCTGCAGGTGTTGCAGGTGTATTACCGGTTGTGTATTTGTAGAATCCCAAAACATTCTTATAATCAGCACCTTCATGCACAAATGTAACCCATACATCGCATGTTTCGATGAGGTTTAGATTGTGATTGTATTCGTCAAAAAAGTACTCAGGATGTGTGGTTGTTAGTCTGACCCGTTCTGGCAAAGTATTGTTGATATCAGCCAAAAAATCAGCTGTAATTGGATCATTAACAGGTTCTAAATAATTTGGTTTGCCTTGAGAATTGAAAGTTCCCAGGTATTTGAATGTTGTATTTGACTTAAGTATCGAAACAGCAACATCCTTTGTGGGTGTTGAACTTCCACCAAAAACCACATCAAATCCGCTTGCGGTTAACTCAACTTCCATTGAATGTGGTAAACCTAAAAAGTCAGTCGTTATAAACAATTTGGTGAAATAAGAGGGAACCTCATAATTCAGTGTATAAACACCACTGGCATCCGTAATTCCACTCACAATGAGTTTTCCGTCAACACTGGGATCATTGGTATAAATCGAAAACTTCACTTTTTCAAGCGGATTGTCCTGATTATCAAGAGCTGTTATTTTGAAAACCGCAGCTTTTGTTGTTGACCAATTGAAAGATGCCGGGATATTTAAATTCTCCAGATTTGTCTTTGAATCAGGTTCATTGCTCTTGTTACAGGAAAAGATCACTGGAAGCATGATCATAATTGCCAGAATCTTTACATAAGTTTTCATATAGAATGTTTTACTTTGGGATTTCAAAGATAATGCCAGAAATCTAAATACTTATCATCCAATGTATAATTGTTAAATAGCTGACTTTGATTTTCTGTTTTCGGGACTAATTTACCGGATGTGAGGGAATAATAGTGATGGCAACAAGCTGATCATACACGGTTCCGGGACGTTTAAAATAAAGATAAATGTAATATTCGCATTGTGTATCCCAGAAATCTCCTTCGATGGTTGTTACATCGGCTTTCTTTTTCCCGCGTTCGCGAATTCCATATTGATAATTATAATATCCCTGTTTGAGAAATAATTTGCCTTCATAGCCTTTTCTTTCATAACTATAAGTCATTTTACTTTTCTCATCGAGGTTCCAGTCGTTGAGCGCTCCCAGAATAAAAATGTCTTCGTTTGTAAGTGGAGTTGGATAATCGAGAAAGAAATATACCCACGCATAATCACCTTCCACATCAGTTTCCTGATCATCCCGGGCTTTGATCAGTTTACGTCCGTTGATATCCTGATCGTAGACATAATTGGTCTGGCTTCGTCGTTTGGATGGCCATAATTGTACTGAAAAGGCATTATTCTCCTGACTGATCTTTTGAATATATTCCGAATTATATTTGAAACTTTTCAAATCGAAATTTCTGAATTGATTCCCACCGTCGAAAACAGTTTCTTCTTCATATTCGTAGGTCATTTTGTCGCTGTATGTGTAACTTGGTTTCAATCCGACAACGGCATTGTCCCAGCGGCCATTCTGACGGATCACCAGGTTCAGACTCTGCTGTGGATTAATGAGATATCCGTTTGCCGTATTAATTGTAACATCTATCTGGTGTTTCTTTTTTACGTAATCGGGATTTCTGGAGTATTGTGGCACAGAGGCTGATATGGAAGCGAGTGATTCAACAACCATAAAGCGGCAAGTGAAAAGCATTTGATCAACTTCAGGCCGCTCACCATAAACGATTAGCAAATAGTTACCTGAAAGTTTTGGTTTCAGGTTATCTGTCGGAAAACTGAAATCGTAATGAACATAGGATGTTAAAGTATTCATCGAAAAGCGATAATCGCGAATCTGATCCTCTTCATAACCATTAATATACTCAATTTTCTGAAGATCAGATGGTTTCCAATCATAAGTGCAATGAAGAATGGTGTAATTGTAAACATATGCTTCATCGCCCAGAAAGTCGAATGAAAGCTGTAACTGATCAGCTTCGTTCAAGCGGATGATTGGTTCTTTCAGAGGTTCACCAAGCGGATAGAGCAAAACTGTCTGAACAAAATCGTTGTAAACCTTGTTTCTCAGTTCGAAAGGAAGATTTTCAGCCCGCATCACAAATCCCTGAATACAGAGAAGAAATAAGGCTAAATATTTGATATTTAATATTTTACTACTAATATGTTTCATCAATCATGAATCAAAGGTGGTTTCGTCAGGGACAAAGGTACAATTTTCGAAAAATTAATGCTATCTTAATCAGTGCTTGAATTTCAGGGTTTTATGAAGCTGCTTTTTTCTTTACTTTGCCATGGATTGAAACAGTGTTTCGATTTGGAAATTTTCGTCGAAAGCAAAAAATTAAGCTTCCTGAATTCCTGATTGATTTCTATTAAATTACCGTAAATAACAGACATTGTGCATAATATAATATACCCAACAGGAATTATTTCTCTCTCAACAGCTTTTACAGATCTATTTCATTCGATGAATTTAATCAACTTTCAGTCAGTAATGCTTTGGCAGATGAATCCCCGCGATTTTTTTGGAGTCCTTTTCTTTATTGTTGTTTTGGCGATTACACTGATTGCATTGACGCTTTCCGGAAAGATTTTCTCTGAACGTAAGAAAGTGAAAATCGCTTTAAAAAATGGCATCGAGCTTGAAGTCTCCCCCGGATCCAGTTTGTTGGAAACCTTGTCGGAGCAGGGAATTTTTCTGCCAACTACCTGTGGCGGTGAGGGAATTTGTACCCTTTGCCGGTGTCATGTTATCTCGGGTGGCGGGACTGTTCAGCAGGCTGAAACAGAAGGTCTTACATCCGATGAGCTGAAAGAAAACTGGCGCCTTGCCTGTCAGGTGAAAGTGCGTAAGGATATGATTATTCAACTTCCGGACGGGATGCAGGGTATTAAAAAATGGGATGCGGAAGTGGTTTCCAACAGATTTGTTGCACCTTTCATCGCTGAAATAATTTTAAAACTTCCTCAGGATGAGTTCATTGAATTTCAATCAGGAAGTTATTTGCGTGTTGAAATTCCTCAAATCAGCATCGATTTCAGGAGTGATATTTCTATTCCTCAACTTTTCCTACCCGACTGGGATCGCTTTGGTATGAGAAACCTGAAAGTCCATAATACGAAAGTTCAGACACGAACCTATTCTTTTGCCAATCCGCCATCAGAAAGGAATCAGGTGATTTTTAACGTTCGTATATCACCGCCGCCTATCGATCCTAAAACAGGGAAATTCAGAAACCTTCCTCCCGGAATAGGTTCATCTTATTTGTTCTCACGGAAAGCTGGAGACAGGATAAGCATCATGGGGCCTTACGGGGATTTTTATCTTACCAACTCACTGCGCGAAATGGTTTTTATAGGAGGTGGAGCCGGAATGGCTCCGCTACGCTCACATCTGCTGCATCTATTTCAGATGGAAAAGACCAGCAGGAAAGTTTCATTCTGGTACGGTGCCCGAACCGAACGCGATTTGTTCTATATGGATGAATTTCAGCAAATTGCAACTGATTTCCCGAATTTTAGTTTGGAAATTGCCTTGAGTGAAGTGCCGAAAGAAACAAAATCACCGTTCCACAAAGGACTAATCCATGAGCTTGTTCTTGAGAAATATCTGAAAAGCCACCCAAATCCGCGATCTATTGAGTTTTATATCTGTGGACCACAGTTGATGACAGCCGCTGTGTATAAAATGCTTGAAGAGCTGGGTGTATCGCATGAAATGATTGCTTCTGATAGTTTTGGTGGCTAGATTCAATCAGGATTGCATGGCTTCCGCTACCTTTGTAATCTAAATTAGCCATAAAGATGCGCAGGATATTTGTGTTTTTAGCATTCCTAGGTTTGTTTTCAGGGTGCCGTGTCCAAAAAGAGGCCGTTAAAATACAACTTACAGGTGAAGCTCAGGGAACTTATTACTCTATCACCTATTTTGACAAAAATGAGCGCAATCTGCAATCAGAATTTGATTCAGTTTTCGCTGCGATCAATCATTCTGCTTCCTTATGGGACAGCAATTCATTGATTACACGCATCAATGCAAATGACCCCGATGCTTTGCCTGATGCTTTTCTGCAGAAGAATTTCCATCTCGCACTTCAGATTGCGGAAGAAACGGATGGGTATTTTGATTTTACGATCGGACCGCTGGTGCAGGCTTGGGGTTTTGGATTGAAGAAACGTGATTCGATGTCGCCTGAAAAGGTTCAGGAAATTCTTCCACTTATTGATTATCATAAAGTTAGGCTTGTTGACAGGAAATTCGTGAAGGAAAATCCGAAAATACTGCTTGATTTCAATGCCATCGCCCAGGGAATCACCGTTGATGAACTGGCTGATTTACTGCTTACTAAGGGAATTGATCGTTTTCTGATTGATGTTGGAGGCGAAATTTATGCCAATAAGACCAAACCGGATGGAAACCTCTGGAAAGTTGGAATTGAGCAGCCCTCAAAACAGAAAGATGAAGGAAGGACAATTCAGCAGATTGTGACTTTGAAAAATCAGGGACTCGCAACCTCAGGAAGTTATCGCAACTTTTACGAAATCGACGGAAAAAGATATTCACATGTGATCGATCCAAAAACTGGTTATCCTGTTAATCATCAATTACTTAGTGTGACGGTCCTTGCTCCGGATGCCGGACTGGCAGATGGATATGCCACTGCTTTTCTGGTGATGGGAGTCGAAAAGGCTATAGAAATCATAAAGAAACTTCACGATGTGGAAGCCTTTTTCATTTCAGCCACCAAAGAGGGTGGTTACGAAACTTTTGCTACTGATGGTTTCCGAAAGATTCTCTCAGAATAGGATTTCATAATTACCATAATACGGCCTGATTGAAGGTGAAAAACAATAAAAAGTTCTTCACGGTTTCGAAGTATTAGGCCTTTGAATTTCCTACATTTACGCCATAATTCCATATCTATGAAAAAGACTTTACTTTCAATTCTTTTCGGTTTAGGATTTTTATTTTCTATAGCCGGAACCATCGAAAAAACCTATTATTTTAACTCACCCAATGTTAAGCAAAGTGGTGAATTTCAGACGATTCAGTTTGAAGGTACCATGCAGACCGGGCAGATCGGTCAACCTTCTTTCCCTTATATGGCAGTGAGTTTGTTGCTTCCTCCCGGCGAAATGGCCGAAAGCGTTCAGCTTATTTGTGAAAACGAAATCGTTCTTGACGGACATTACACCCTGTTTCCTTACCAGCCATCACGGCCTTTGTCAGAAGAAAAACCTTCTGTTTTTCAAAAAAATGAAGATGTTTATCAGTCCAATGCCTCCTTTCCTGAATCCATGTCAGGAAAACTGGGAACAAGTTTCCTCAACGGACACAGTTTCGGATTTTCTTCGTTTACTCCTGTAAAATTTATTCCTTCAGAAGGTAAATTGAGCTACTATCAAAAAGTGACAGTTCGTATTCATACCGCTGCAGGTGAAGAAGCACAGTCAGCACTGCTGAATCTTAATCAGTCAGAATGGACAACACAGAAAGTAAGCCATCTTGCCCAGAATCCGCAAGCTGCCAAAGCATACGAAACCTCATCAAAACGCAGTATTGAAGGTTATGAATTACTGATCATTACGACCAGTGCTTTTGCCGAGAATTTTAATGATTTGATCGAAGTTTATCTGCACCGTGGTATCCGTACCCAGGTAAAAACCCGTGAATACATCAACGAAACCATGACAGGTGTTGATGTTCAGGAAAAAATCAGGAATTTTATTATTCAGGAATATCAGTCCAATGGTGTTGAATTTGTGCTGTTAGGCGGTGATGTGGAATTGATCCCTCACCGTGGGTTTTATTCCTATGTTATCTCCGGAAGTGGCTATGAAGATTACGGCATTCCGGCTGATCTTTACTATTCAGCCCTTGATGGCAACTGGAATACCAACAATAACAACAAATGGGGTGAACCCGACGAAGACGATTTACTTCCTGAAATCGCCGTGGCACGTTTCCCATTCAGCAATGCCGATGAGCTTGCAAAAATGAAACATAAAAGTATTTTTTATCAGAATCAACCTGTTTTGGGTGAATTTACAAGTCCGCTTCTGGCTGGTGAGTTTCTTTATGACAGTCCGGAAACCTGGGGTAGCGATTACCTCAATATGCTCATCGGAGAGCACAGTGATAATGGATACACCACTTTTGGGATTCCAATAGATTACAATTACCAGACCATGTATGAGGAAGAGCAATCATGGTCAGCCGGTGATCTGATGAATGCGATCAATCAGGGAAAACAGTTTGTTCACCATGTTGGCCATGCCAATCAGACCTATGTTGCCTATATGTCGAATTCAGATATTACCAATGCCAATTTTGCAGGTGCAAATGGTGTCGATCATAATTATACTTTCCTTCAGACCCACGGATGTGATTGTGGTGCATTTGATTATGGCGACTGTATTCTCGAACGCATGGTGCTAATCGATAATTTTGCTGTTGCTGTAATGGGAAACTCTCGTTATGGCTGGTTTAATGAAGGTCAGACAGAAGGTCCGGCTGCACATATGCACCGCGAAATGATGGATGCACAATTTCACGAAAAGATGCAGTTCCTTGGCAAAGCCTTTGTCGAAAGCAAGATTCAGACTGCACCATGGGTGGAAGCTGCAGGACAGTGGGAAGAAGGTGCTTTGCGTTGGAATTTCTATGATCTAAACATCCTTGGCGACCCAGCATTAAGTGTTTACACTGCTGAACCTATCACGATAGAAGTTGGTTATCTGAGCGAATTACCCATAGGAACTCCATCGACAATCGTTCATGTTAGCAGCAATGGTGAAGCTCTTGAAAACTTCAATTGCAGTGTTTTGCTGAATGGTGAACTCATCGCACTTGGCCTCACTGATGCAGAAGGTAATGTGGAACTTGAATTTAATCCTCCAGTGGTTGAGGTTTGCACGGCAACCTTGCAAGTTGTTGGAAATAACTGTTTACCAGTGAATTACGAAATAAGTTTTATTCCTGATGCGGGTGCATATGTTGTTTATGATGCAAACAGCATCAATGATGTACAAGGTAATGGTGACGGACTCGCTGATTATGCAGAAGCAATCCTTCTTTCGTTGGATGTGAAGAATGTTGGAAGTGAAACCGGTTTCAATATAACAGCAACCTTATCAACGAATGATGATTATGCAATCATCACGGATGCAAATGCTGAAGTTGCTGATATCCCTGCCGGTGAAACACAAACCCTCACCGATGCTTTCCGTTTTGAACTGGCTGGAAATGTTCCGGATATGCATCAGATAGAATTTACACTGAGCTGCACCAATGGAAATGATGTCTGGGTGAGTTATTTTACCATCACAGCTCATGCACCTGTTCTATCAATCGGAGATATGATGATCGATGATCTGACTGGTGGAAACGGCAATGGATTGCTTGATCCGGGTGAAACTGTTACGATAAATATTCCTTGTATCAATGTTGGTTCAAGTGGCGCGGTTGAATGCACTGCACGTCTTACCGAAGATAATCCGTATGTAAATATCAATCAGATACTTATGGAATTGGGCTCCTTGGAAGCCGGTGAAAGTAAAACTGCTTCATATGAAGTAAGTGTTTTATCAGAAACTCCGATAGGAAGCCTTGTTCAGTTCGGAATGCGTCTTGCCGGTAATTTCTGCGTCACAGAAGAAACCTTGTTTGCTACAATCGGATTATTGATAGAGGATTTTGAATCGAATACATTTAACAGTTTCGAATGGAATCAAGGAGGTAATGCCGCCTGGATTATCAGCAATGATGCACCTTTTGAAGGACAATACAGTGCAAGGTCAGGCATTATTTCTGACGAGCAAAGTTCAGATCTCTGGCTTAGTCTGATTATGGCCAGCGATGATGGTATTAGTTTCTGGGTTAAAGTTTCAAGTGAAACAGGTTACGACTATTTACGATTCTATGTAGATGATGTCTTGATAGGTGAATGGAGCGGAGAAGTTAATTGGTCAGAAAAGACATTTCCTGTAACAGAAGGCTTGCATATTCTTCGTTGGTCATACGAAAAGGATTATAGCCTGGGTGAAGGCAGTGATTGTGCCTGGATTGATAAAATCGTGTTCCCGACAACAACTACCGTAATAGGTATTGGTGAATCAATAACATCGGGTGTACCTGCAATCTTCCCAAATCCGAATCAGGGTATTTTTACTGTAAACATGAACAATCAGTCAACCATTAATCAGATTTCTGTTTTTAGTCCGATTGGATTGCTTGTTTACACTACTCAGACCCCAGATCAGATTGTGAAAATGAATCTTAAAGAATTCCCGGCAGGTATGTACATGATGGTCATTACAGCCGATGGAAAGAAATCATATTCTAAATTTATTATTCAATAATTTAAACCAATTAACCATGGAAGCTTTAATTCCGCTTGGAGTAATTATTTTTCTGATTTTGATATCCGGATTCAGAATTGCACAGGAATATCAGCGTTCGGTTGTATTCCGTCTTGGACGTTTTACGAATGTAAAAGGCCCCGGTCTTTTCTGGATTATTCCACTTATCGACCGTCAGCAAATGGTTGATATCCGCACAAGTACTGTTGATCTCGAACAACAGGAAACGATTACCAAAGACAGTGTTACGATCAAAGTGAATGCTGTGCTCTGGTATAAAATTGTAGATCCCGAAAAAGCAATTATTTATGTTGCTGATTACTATAAGGCTGTATATCAGTTTTCTGTCACTGCATTGCGGAATATCATCGGGCAGCATTCTCTGGATGAGGTTTTGCGCGAGCGCGAACAGATCAATGGAACCCTTCAGAAAATTGTAGACGAAATCACCGAGCCATGGGGAATTAAGATCGAAATGGTCGAGATGAAGGATGTTGAGATTCCTGAAGCAATGCAACGTGCCATGGCACGTGAAGCCGAGGCCATCCGTGAAAAACGTGCACGTATTGTGAAGGCTGAAGCAGAACTGGAAGCATCCATCAAACTTACACAAGGTGCAAAACAAATGGAAGGTAGTCCGATTGCCCTCGAACTGCGACGCATGCAGATGTTATCGGAAATCGGTATCGACAACAATACCACGACGATTGTACTGATGCCTTCGGAGTTTACAAATGCTGCCAAGTCGTTTACTGAAATGGTAAATTTAAAAAATGCTGGCGTATAGTAGGTTTTTTGATTCTAATTGTAAGATAATGAATCCATTGGATGTATTTCAAAAGGAAGCCCCCGAAGTGGCGGCTTCCTTTGATGCTTTAATAAAGTCGCTGCAACAGACCGATGGTCTGGATGCAAAAACAAAACAATTGGTGTATATCGGCATCAAAGCGGCAATGGGCGATGTGGCCGCTGTTTATTACCATGTGCCGATGGCTAAAAAACTCGGAGCAACACGGGCTGAGGTACGCGATGCTATTCTCATCACACTCACTGTGTGTGGACTTAAAGGTGTTGCAAGCTGTTTACCTACTGCTTTGGAGATGTACGATAAGGAATAAGTAATTTCCGTAAGACAGATGAAGAAAAGGAAAGTACTGGAGGAAGAATACAAGCAGATGAAATTCAGGATTCAAACAATCTTAAAATTACTTAAACATTTCTGCCCAATTTGTTAATGTCGACGCTCTCAAGAATATTTTTATCGGATTGCATATAAGCAGCAGCAATCATCGCTTTTCCAAGTGTTTCAGTATCAGTAACAAAACTCCTGAAATGCTTTAATGCAAAATAGAATGGTTTGAAAAAAGCATACATTATATTGTATATTTTTGTTGAGGAACGGATTCCGTTTTTAGGTTGGATAAAGCCGGGTCGGAACATATAAGCCTGAGTAAAAGGCATCGCCAGCAAGGTGTTTTCAGTTTTCCCTTTCACCCTTGCCCACATCATTCTACCCTTCTCCGAACTGTCTGTTCCTGCCCCTGAAATATAACAAAAAGTCATCTTAGGCAAAATTTTCAGAAGTGTTTCTGCTACGTAAATTGTTAAATCGTAAGTAATTCTCTTATATGCTTCGTAAGAAAGTCCGTTTGAAGAAACTCCCAAACAGAAAAAGCAACAGTCATACGACTCCAGTTCAGTTGTGATGCCTGAAAGATCGAAAAGATCTGTCAAAATGATTTCCTTTAGTTTCGGATGATTTTTGTTATGTGATCTCCGGTTGATGACAAGAATCGACTCAACTTTTTTATTTTCCAGACAGGCTAGTAAAACTCCTTGTCCGATCATTCCGGTCGAACCAAATAGAATAACTTTCATTGCTTTCTTATTTGTCCCATAGCATCGGCTGCTAACATGGCGTCCAGTACTTTTTCAGGGGTTATATGGACAGATTCATGGTGTATTCCTTCGCCAGGAACACAGGCTTTGATGGCAGCTTCCATCAATCTGCTCCGGCCTGTATCATAGATACCAATATCTGTTAAAGTAGTTGGTAATCCAATTTCTTCACAAAATTCGTAAACTCTTTCGATTTCTTCATTTGATGCATTGGTGAGATGGAGACCTGTCAATACGCCGAAAGCCACTTTTTCGCCATGATAAAATGCATGGGTTTCAGCTATTGCTGTTAGTCCGTTATGAACTGAATGGGCTGAGGCCAGACCAGAACTTTCAAAACCTATCCCGCTCAACAGGATATTTGCCTCCACGATATGACTAAGTTCGGTTGTAACAGTTTTCTTTTCACATGCAGTTTTAGCCTCAGGGCCGAATTCCAGCAGCGTATCAAAACATAGTTTTGCCAGATGTAGACCGGCGAGGGTGCTGTATCCGCCACATTCGTTAGGTGATTGGCTCTGCACGCACGATCTTGCTTCGAACCAGGTAGCAAGTGCATCACCCATTCCGGCAACGAGAAAACGAGCCGGGGCATTTGCAATCACATTCAGGTCCACAAGCACAATCTGCGGATTCATCTTTTGGTAATTAACCGAATCGAAGATGCCATTTTCGGTATAGATCACTGCACAACCACTACAAGGTGCATCGGTAGAAGCAATTGTTGGTACAATGATCACCGGAATCTCAGCTCTGTCGGCGGCAATCTTGGCAGTATCGATGGTTTTTCCACCACCCATACCGATAAGAACATCTGCTTTTCTCTTGTGTATAATATCCAGAATCCGGCTGATCTCTTTTTCACAGCATTCACCCCTGAATTCCTCGGCTTCAATTCCTAGTGTTGGAGGAATGATATTATTTATAACGCTTGGAGATGCCAGAATCAGACCTTTTTTACCGATGAGCTTCACCAGATCGGGCAATTGATTCAATGCATTTTCTCCCTGAATATATTTTCCGGGAAAGACAGCCTTCAATGTTTTTTGTTGCATACAGTTCCTTTCTTCTTTCATCTATACCGTTTATATTCTTTAGCATTCAGAATCAGATTATTAATTTGGTCTTACCTTTGGTTTTAATTCTATTCAGGATAAAATTCCGTGAAAAGCAATTTTCTCATTAAGACTTGTACAAAGGTAAACACGATCTGAAAAAAATCATAAATATTCTATCAACAAAATTCAATCAAATATTCATAATCAAACGGAACAAGCATATGATAATCAGTTACTTTCAGAATGAAGCATTGAATCAGTTATCAGGAGATTGGAACGATCAGAATTATCAATCGCATTTACCTTCTGGCGTACATGATTGACCCTGAAGTACTTCAAACTTTGCGGAAGGGTTTGTCTTTCTCCATTCAGTAAATGACTTTTGTATGGATTGAAGGAATACCGATGTGTCCTGAGCACCGCTTACAGCAAATTTTCTATCAAAAACAAAAAAAGGAACACTCCGGATTCCAAGTTGTCCGGCTTCATAAAAATCATTTCGAACTACTTCAGCATTGGATTCATTCTCAAGGGTTTCCAGTAATTGATCTGTATTCAATCCAATCTCTATTGCCAGACTAATCAAAGTAGCAACATCGTCCATATTCCGGCCTTCAGTAAAATATGCTTTCAGCAGTCTTTCCTTGGTTTCCGTCTGTTTTCCCTGTTTTTTTGCAAAATGCAGCAAGCAATGTGCTTTGAAAGTGTTTGCTACTACAATTTGATCGAAATGGTAATCCAGTCCGACCGCTGAGCCTGACTGAACAATATTTCCGGTCATCTGCCTTGCCTGTGAGATATCATAGCCTTTTACGTCTGATAAATAGGAATATATGCTGATAGATGTGTCTGTTGTTAGTTCCGGGTTCAGCTGAAAACTTTTCCATTCCACATCAATGTATTCTTTATCAGGAAATTGCGATAGTGCGATTTCGAATTTTCGTTTACCCAGATAACAGAAAGGACAGGCGATGTCACTCCATATTTCGATTTTCATTTTGTTCGACATTGTATCTTTAAGATTTTTATTAAGTTCAATATAATCAGCGTCTTGAGAATAAAGGAATGAATTAATGGCAGTCATGAACAGGATGAATGTGATTACAAATCGTGGCTTGTTATGAGTAATTTGAATTGTTTTCATATCATTTTGAGTTCAAGAACAGTCCAAAGATTGCCGTTCAATATTTTAGGGTTATTTTATTTAAATTTTTGATTGAATGACTTATACAAATAATTGGATACATTGA
The DNA here is from genome assembly GCA_964627945.1 of uncultured Lentimicrobiaceae bacterium. Taxonomy (GTDB): domain Bacteria; phylum Bacteroidota; class Bacteroidia; order Bacteroidales; family F082; genus CAJBPB01. The sequence continues at coordinate 6,299 of CAZVKW010000030.1, read as the reverse complement.
AGTCCAATTATTTCAGTTTCTCAACCAATGAGCAATAAACAATGTTTGGAAGGTTTTGTTTTTCGAATTCTTTGATCCAGTTATAAATGGAGATCATGTAGGATTCAAGCTGATAGCTGTTTGATGGAATGCAACTGGATATTATTTCGCATTCAGGTGAATAGACAGCAATTCAATAAGTGTATTTCGATCAATCGGTTTTGTAATATAGTCATTGCAACCTGCGGCAATCGCTTTTTCCTTGTCACCACTTAGTGCAAAAGCCGTTTGCGCAATGATGATCACTTTCTTGTTGAATTTTCGTATTTGTCGTGTGGCTTCATACCCGTTCATGTCGGGCATCCGGATATCCATAAGAATGAGGTCAATTTCCGGATTGTTCCTGCAGATTTCGATTGATTCAGATCCGGTTTTTGCTCTTTTAATTTTTTTCGCAAAAGAATTTATAGCCAGAGTCAGGAATTTTTCTGAGGGCTCTTCGTCTTCAGCTATCAGAATATTGAGTTTTTTTGTCAGGAAGTTATGTTCAATCAAAGGTAATTCGAGCTCATTGAGTGGTTTTTTGGAATTTATTTTGCTATATGGAATTGTAAAATAGAATGCTGAGCCTTTCTCCATGTCGCTTTCAACCCAGATTTTGCCACCCATCATTTCCACATAGGCTTTTGAGATGGATAATCCCAGACCTGCCCCTTGCTTTGCTCTAATATCCTCAATATCAGCTTGTACAAATCTTTCAAAAATGGCTTCCAGTCTTTCTTTGGGAATTCCGACTCCACTATCTCTTACACAAAACTCAAGCATATATGTTTCTTTCTCTTGAAGATTATCAGGGGATATTCGTGTTTTAATCCTACAACTGATGTCGATAAATCCCTGATCACAATACTTGATCGCGTTTTTTACTAGATTTGTCAGAATGGCGTAAATTTTTTCACGGTCAGCTTTTATTTGGGAATACTCTTCAGGAAGTTTTGCACTGAGGATCAGTTGCATCCCTTTTCGTTCAACTTCGTTTTTAAAAAAAGTAAAGATATAGTCAAGCTGCTTATTGATATCAGTTTCGGTGATTACCAATTCAGTCATTCCTGATTCAATTTTGGAAATATCAATCAGATTATTGATGATATTGAGCATTCTTTCTCCGCCTTTTTCGATTATTTTGATGTATTCACTTTTTTCTTCTCCTGTGAGATCAGGCTCGTTCAGAAGAGAGGAAAAACCCAGAATCCCATTCATAGGAGTGCGTATTTCGTGGCTCATATTGGCCAGAAATGCTGATTTCAAACGATCACTTTCTTCTGCCTTTTCTTTGGATTGAATAAGTTCCTGATTAATCTGTTCCAATTCTTCATTTTTCTTCTGAATCAGGTTTTTATTCTTTTCCGCATTTTCTTTTGCCAGCAATATTTCGTTTTGAGCAATATTTCGTTCCGAAATATTTCGGATAATTCCCAGATTTCCAATCCATTTCCCCTTACTATCAAAAAGTTTGGCACTAAATGTTTCTCCGGGAAATGTGTTGTTGTTCTTGTCTTTATAATTGATTATATAGCTCGACTGTACATTTTTGCTTTTTCTATTGAAGTCAATCTCATCAGTTTGACCAATAAGACCTGAGTCTTCATAAATAATTTCTGAAGGTTTTCCGATAAGTTCTGCTTCCGTATAACCAAAAGTACTCATTGTGCCTTGGTTTGCCATGATGATTTTCCTGTTGGTATCAGCAATCAACACTGCGTCGGTGATGGTGTTAAACATACTTTCGAAAAGAAGTTGCTGTTCTTTCAGTCGTTTGATATGCTGTTTCACGAGCGAAAAAAGCAGATATGCTGTGACCAGAATATAAAAGCTGCCTTTATAAGTTTGAAAATCGGTGAGAATCTTTGGATCTGTAATCATAGAACTTAATAATTCATCTGAAAACGTAATCCACAATAAGCCCATTATCAGATAGATAAAAGTTATTTTGTATTCAAAACCAATTGGTTTTGTCAGGGTGAGTATATTGGTTTTCATTGCGTTGGTTACTTAGGTCTAATTAATTTTACAAAATTATTCTTATTTTAACCCGTTGAATATCTGAAATATTATAATGAAATAGATCGTTTATTGAAAGATGTGTTCATTTAATTTTTACCCGAATACATATTCTAAATGTCACTTTTCATACAATCATATCTTTTCGGTACTTTGTATTTTTTACATTTCAAATTATTCAATTCAGTACAATTGTAAAATTATTTATTTGTATCGACAAAATACTTTAATAAGTAATATTTCTTAACGGATTTATAGTATTTGTAAATTCGTTACTGAAATGAATTAATTGATCCTGAATTAAAGATATGGAAGCGAATTAAGCGTCTTAGCCAATTAGCAGGATAAATATTCGATTGAATTATTTTCGTAACACATTGATCAATAATAGTTTTACATAATTACTTTAATCGGACTTCAAAAACAGAATTCGAATCAACAGATATACTTTTTATTATGAGAAACAATGTAAAAATGAAGTTTTTGAACAGCGCTCTGATTGTTTTGGCATCCGTGTTAATATCCTCTTGCGGAAACTGGACTGTTCCTTCCGATCTTACAGGCCAATGGAAATCAGACAAATGCAAGATAACGGTTAGAACTGAACCCAAATTGATGAAGTTTGAATTTTGGCCGGATTCGGCAGTTGTGATCCTGAACATCAAAAGTGATTATACAGTTTCGGGTTCGATTGGAACTGCCCCCTTCGAAAATGGAAGGATCAGAAAAAACAAGGGAAATCCAAAAGTAACTGGCATAGCCTATATTGTTGAATGCGGAAAGATTGGAAAAATATTTGATCACGATCCGCTTGATTTAAAGGAAGTTGAAATCTGGATTGCTCCGCTTGGTGAAAAAATGAATGCTGAACTCCGTTTCACCGAAGGAATGGCAGTTTTTCCGATGGGAGATATCGTTTTAACGAAAGTAAAAACGGAATAGAGAGAAGTTCTTCCTTCTGCAAGCGCCTTTCATTCCCGCTTCATGGACTTACTCATGATGTGCTTAGTGGCTGTAAATCCGTGTGTTTTGTCTTCAATTTGCTTTGATGTGATGTTCTTTAGGCTTTCCTGAAACAATTGTCCAGCCTGATAATTTCAAGTTTTTCACAACTTAATTATTGGTAATTTGCAACTTTTCTATACGTTTGATAATAGAAATCATGATGTCTTCATTTCCATAAATTTTGAATGAGCTGAATGAACTGGACTAAAAAACAAGTTACCATCGTAATAGTTGTTGCTGTTACCTCGTTTATGGGGACATTTTTGATCTCTGCAGTCAATATTGCATTACCGGCAATTGAGAAGAGTTTTGGACTGGATGCTGTTGCCCTGAGTTGGGTTGTTACATCATTTTTGCTTGCGACGGCAATGTTTTTGCTGCCGGTGGGCCGCTGGGGTGATTTGACAGGAATCAGAAAATTGTTCAAAATAGGTGTGGTCATCTTTACCATTGCTTCATTCATGTGTGGATTCGCACTCTCAGGCAACTGGCTGATTTTCTTCAGATATCTTCAGGGATTCGGATCTGCATTTTCAAGTACAACCGGTCCTGCTATTCTTGTTTCGGCTTTTTTGCCGCAACACCGCGGCAGGGTATTGGGAATTTCCGTTTCTGCAGTATATCTCGGTCTTGCGTTTGGTCCGGTTGCAGGAGGAATACTCACGCAATCATATGGTTGGAGATCAATATTTTATGTGTCTGGTTCACTTGGAATCATCACTTCGGTGATTTCAATTCTTTTTTTAGGGAAAGATGATGCTTATAAAGGAATCAGCAATAAAACAGACCTGAAAGGTACTTTTTTTTATATGCTTGGACTTGTAGCGCTTGTTTACGGATCTTCACGCATTCCGGCCTTATCCGGCTGGTTGACAATGTTGGGGGGTACCTTATCGCTGTTTGTTTTCTGGTTTTTCGAAAACAGATCCTTACAACCGGTGATTGATACAAAACTGTTTACCCGAAACCGCTTGTTTGCTTTTTCGAATCTGGCGGCATTGATCAATTATAGTGCAACATCTGCAATCGTTTTCTTTTTAAGTCTGTATTTGCAAAAGATTCAGGGTTTTTCTCCGCGGGGAGCCGGAGCTATTCTGGTTGCTCAGGCGATGATGATGGCCGTTTTTTCACCGATTGCAGGCCGTTTGTCAGATCATTTTCAGGCGCGCTATTTCACTACAATTGGGATGACTATGTGTTCGCTTGGACTTGCTGCATTTGCTTTTCTTGGTGCAGCAACTCCTGTGTGGTTTATCATTGTTGTATTGCTTTGGGTCGGATTGGGATTTGCCCTGTTCTCTTCGCCCAATATGAACACCATCATGAGTTCAGTGAAAAAAAACCAGCTTGGACAAGCTTCCGGAACTGCTGCTTCGATGCGGGTAGTTGGTCAGATCATCAGTATGACAATCGCAACACTTTTCTTTGCCGGAATGTTTGGAAGTAAATCTATTGAAGGTGTATCAAATGAACTTTTTTTACGAGCAATGAGATGGGGTTTTGTAAGTTTCGCATTGATCAATGTAATGGGGATTTATTTTGCTTTTAGTCGAAGAAAAATTCAAAAGGAGCCAAAAAGTAAGGTTGAATAGTCACTCACAAACTTTATGCAAAACCTTACTTCTTGCGTCCAAACAACCTGATTACACTGGCTTTTCCGATATGGAACAATCCTTCTTTCAACTCAATTTC
>CAZVKW010000030.1:0-1462 GCA_964627945.1 uncultured Lentimicrobiaceae bacterium | reverse complement strand
CAACATCAAATTGTTCATCTGAATAATGCAATGCATCAATGCTTCCGACCTGATAGTCGATTTTTACCTGATGTTTATCCGCCAGGCGGAGTGCTTTCTTTTTACCTTCCTTACTGATGTCAAAGGCGCTGACTTTCCATCCGTTTCTGGCCGCATAAACTGCATTCCGACCCTCACCTTCAGCCGGAAAGAGAATTGTACCAATTTGTAAATCAGAAAGTTTCTCTTTTAAATAATCATTCGGTTCTTCCCCATAAACATATTCTTCACTGCTGTATCTTTCGTCCCAGATTTCTTTCATGATTTATTTTTTTTCTTGAATATGAATTTATAACTCAATAATGAATATCTATTTGCTTGCCCTGTAATCTGTTGATTGTGAGGATTCCCCCTGCTTGAAGTGCCTTCCATATATATCCTTCTCCTGAATCTGTTTCAGAAAGTGGATTGCCGTTCAGCAGGATTTTTGTTGGCCTTTTAATCATTCTGATTTGCTCGGCTCCATGATTGTCAAATGTTTCATAGGAAATCCCTGACTGTAATTTTCCAGATTCATCTTTCAATTCCTTATGATGACGACCATGATAATCTGCTTGTTGTATCACCGACGTGGAGGAAAGAATATGATTGGCATTGGCAGGAGCATTTTCAGGAAATGCAGCCATGGCCCTTAAATAGTGTCGGATATAATCGCCATAACCATCAGTGAGCCAGATTTCTATCGTTGGAAAGCGATTTTTGCCATCGGTGTCAACCATATAGCAAGCCCAGATGAGTTGTCGTAATGCCCGATCATAATTCGTCATATCGTCAGTCAATCGTGCAAAAAGGAGTTCATCTGCGCCTTGTCTTGCAGTGTGACTATTGCCCGGAACCGGGAAACTGGTTTGTTCGTTGATGGCAATTACACCATACTTTTCCCATTGTTTGTTTCCAAGTGTCGAATATACCCAATCGACGATATTTTGTACATCTTTCTGCCAGTCAGGGAAATAATCCTGATGTTCCATGATAAATCGCGCCATTGTCATGGCATTGATCTGGGTATCGCTCCAGCCTGAAACATCTTCGAAAAATGGTCCCCAGCGATTATTCCGGAGTGGATAGGCCTTTGTCCAGGCGAGCAGAAGTTGAAAGGCAGTCTGATAATCGTTTGTTTGTCCTGTTTTCATTTCCTGCAAACTCAGGAAAAGTGACATGGTCGGTGCCCAATTCGTTGTGTAACTGCTGATTCCAGTAACATTTTGATCTTCAAGACTTGCGGTAAAGGTCCCTGTTTCACCGGATTCAGCGTTCACCTTGAAAGGCATGGGTGAATGAATTGAATCACCTTTCATCGTGTGTTTTGCGAGAGTATTGGCAATTTGTATTGCTGCTTCCAGATAATTACGCTGTCCTGTCATTTTGTAAAGATTCACCAATTCAAAACCGAATGAACCGGCTTTATCGGGTTGTGTAAAAC
>CAZVKW010000029.1:17662-27973 GCA_964627945.1 uncultured Lentimicrobiaceae bacterium | reverse complement strand
GCTAACTTTTCGAGTGTTGCATCAACGCGAACTTCCATTGTATCAGCAATTTTCCCCATCACCGCCGACGGAACCTTGATGTTGTAATCAGCGATTAAAATATTGAAAACTGATTTCGCCTTTATTTTGCCATCTACAACTTCTATCGTTCCCTTTTCTGTTACAGTTTTGCTCACACCATGCATTGTAAGAACTCCCGTAACGGTAACGTTATGTATCCCATTCTTACTAAAATCGATGCTTTCTATCCCACTTACCTTACCAATAAATGTGCTGTTGGGAAACAGATGCGACTCAACATAATTTTCGTTGAAATGCTCCTGCATCAGGGCACGCTCAAACTGAAATGACTGCATCAGTACTTTAAAAATAAAGTCACCGGTTTTAATATCCAAAGCGCAGTTAACCTGATTGTTGTTGGCTTCAATTTTTTCAGCCGGAGTTTCTGAATAGAAATGGATCAGGGCATTTTTCGTGATGTATTTTTGTGCCTGAAGCTGGGTCAAAGCGCTCATAAGGAGCACGATAAGTATAATTTTTATTTTCATAGAATGTTGTTTATTTTTCGATTGAACCATGCTCCAGAATAACATCTGAATCATTAAAACCTGTACAAAGCCCTTTGAAAGTTGCCGCTGATCCGTTTGAAATTGACCCGACAGCTTCACCTGCTAACATTGCGATACGAACTCCCTGATTACCAAACATCCCTTCTTCGATTACAAAGTATGCTGTTGCACTGCTGTCATTCACTTCTGTTTGGGTTAACAAGCCTCTCACAGCGAGCATTTTACCATTGTACTTCAAGGCTGTTTCGGCAGGTGATGATTTAAATTGATTGTACAAATCTGAAGCTTCCAAAGTAAAATCTGGCTTTAGATTCTTATATGTCGGATGTGGCTTGTTATACATGAAAAAATACACCCAAATAGCGGCCGCCAGCCCCAGTATCGCAAGTCCGATAAATATTTTCAGTTTCATTGCTCAGAATGTTTCATGCAGCAAAGAAAACGCAAGAAGACAACGAAGTAAAATTTAGTTTTCTGATCGGGTTAAAAAGCAGGCTGAACCGGAATATTAGGATACGGAAACAACGCAGCTTATTACCCAAGCCATTCGCGAAACAATGGAGAACGGTCAGTACTCGAGATGGATTCCACCTCACAGGCAGGTTTCAGAACCACTTTTATACGTGATTTACTATAGGTGTATAGTTTGTCGATTGCATCAAAACTGATGATAAAACCCCGGTTGATCCTGAAGAATTTTTTAGGATTCAGCTGGTGTTCGAGCTGATCAAGTGTATAATCGATGGCATAGCGGTCACCACTTTTCAGCCTGACGAAAACAATTTTTTCATCAATATAAAAATAGGCAACTTCATCAATGGTGAATGCTTTGATCTGCTGACCCACTTTCACCATCATGCGGATCAAAAAATCATCTTCGCGATGATGTTGTATCATGGACGCAATCTGTTCATAATCAATCGAATGAATCTGAACATTGAGTCGTTTAAACTTGACAAGCGCATCTTCAAGTTCGTTACGCTTCACCGGTTTAAGCAGGTAATCAATGCTGTTTACCTTGAAAGCCTTAATGGCATACTGATCATAGGCAGTTGTAAAAATAACGGGGCATTTTACCTCAATTCGTTTAAAAAGATCAAAACTTGAACCATCGGAGAGGTGAATATCGAGCATCATCAAATCAGGTTGACCGTTTTCATGCAAATAGTTTAGTGTCGACTCAACACTATCTGTGATGGTGGTAATGTGAATGCTTTCGTCGATATTTTGCAGCATTTTAGCTAAGCGATATGCCGTAGCTTCCTCATCCTCAACTATATGTACTCTCATTATTCAATTGTTTTAGTGGCATGATTCCTATCCTCAAAATCGCGAAACGAGATCAAGGGTAATTTAACGATAAATTGATCAGGTGTTTTTACAACTTCTACTTCTTTTCCGGCAAAAAGTCTGTAACGTTCAGCAATATTCTTCAGCCCCAAAGAGGTTGAAATTTCAGGCTGTTGCTTTGGTTGCAGATTGTTCGATACAATCAGATATCCATTATCACAACCAACATTCAGTTTTAAGGGATGCTTCCGGGAAACCACATTGTGCTTGAGGGCATTTTCGGCAAGCATCTGAAGTGTCATGGGAGGAATGCTGCCTGCCTTCACAAGATCACTTAATTGAATGTTAAGTGAAAGTCCGGCAGTATAGCGTTTTTGCTGTAAGAAAATATAGGTTTCGAGTAAGGTGAGCTCTTCCGGAATAGGAATTAGTTCAGTATCACGATATTGCAGAATAATTCGAAAATAATCTGACAGTTTTTCAACATAATCCACGGCAATATTTGTATCAGACTCTATAAGTGCGATGAGGGTACTGAAACTGTTAAACAGAAAATGTGGATTCACCTGATTGCGAAGATTGCGGTATTCCGATTCCAGCTTTTCGTTTCTGAACTGTTGTTCACGTTTGTGTTTTCTTACTCTCCAGCTGATAAACCACTTAATCAGCCCTGAAAACAAGATTAACAGACCCAGAATAAACCACCATCTGAGCCAGAAAGGCTTCAGTATTGTGAAACTATAGGAAAGTTTTTGGGCAGTATCATTGGTGTTTGAAGCGTCAAGCAATTCAAATCTGTAATCTCCCGGAACGAGATTACTATAACTAATCTGGTGATCGCGGGTATATGACCAGTCTTTGTCCTGCCCTACGAGTCTTACCTTAAACCTTACATCGCCCGGGCGTGGATACCATATCCCGGTAAAATCGAAGTACAGAAAATTTTCATCGTAAGCCAGCTGATGAACAGATTGAATATCAATCGGTTCCTGATTGACCAATACATTATTCAGGTTAAGGATCGGACGTATACCGGCCAGATCTGATGCCTTTGTGATTTTGATAAATCCATTTTGCGTTCCAATCCAGCACTCGCCTTTTTTGTTTTGTGTAAAGGCATTGAGACCGGCACGAATGTCATGCAAATCAAAATTTTCACCTACCTGAATCACTTCACCGCTGCGTATATCAATCAGATCGATTCGGTGAATATTTACAGCCATTAAATAATGATCGCCTGTCGGAATTAAAGCTGTTACACTAAGTGAACCAATTCCTTCTGCAAGCCCGAATTTCCGGATGCTGTCGCCTTGAATCCGCATGATACCTTCGTCAGCGATTGCAAGCCACAAGGCCTTGTCACTGCTAAGTGCCATTGAATAAACCGCTTTGCCTTTGAGCAGCGAATCGTTTAACTGTCCAAATAATCCGTTCTCATAATATCCAACACCGCTGCCATCGGTAGCAAACCATATCTGGTCCTCATTCGATATTAAAATCTGGTAGATGTAGTTATTCCATGTACCCTTCATATCAGTGAATCGGTCAAAATGAAAGTTTCCGGTTTGTGTTTTGGTAATACGCGAAATTCCACCAAATGTGGATAACCATATCCTGTTTCCCTTGCCCGAAACCCATAAAACATTGTTGTTTGCCAGACCTGAAACTTCATCAAAAAAACGATAATTTCCCGTTTTCGGATCAAGAAGCATCACACCATGGTCAAAAGTTCCAACCCAGATCATTCCATCTGAGTCCTCATACAAGCATGTAAAAAATGTTTTATTGAAAAGTCTGGTTTCAAAAACAAGTTCAGGTTCAGACTGGTTCAGGCGGCCTAAACCCTTGCGGAACAAACCTTTCTCGGTACAAAACCACAAATTATCTTTCGAATCAGCAAGCAGGGCGTGTACTTCTCCAAGTGATTCTCCATTGAATTCTGTAAAAAACTCGACTTTTCTGCCCGGCGTCCATGTGATATTATCATCTCCGGCGATCCAAAAACCTCCCTGATGGCTTTCACATATCGCGTGTATCCGAGTTGGTAATTGATTTAAGCCATTTGAGCTATGTTCACTTAATACACCTGAATGGATCTGACAGGAAAATAATCCTCCAGTCCGGGTTGCTATCCACACAAAATCTTCACTCACAAGCAAGGAAACAACAGTGCTGTTTGTTACTAAGTCTCCTCTAACTACAGTATTAAATTCTTCTTGTTCAATATCATAGCATGCTACTCCGGCATTGTTGAAACCAATCCATAAACGATTATCAGAATCGAGAGCCAGTGAATGAATAATCAGATCGGGAAGCTGGTCCTTTACCGATAAGAATTCTACCTCTTTGCTTCCACTTTTAAAACGACAACGCAGCAATCCTGCATCTGTACCTGCCCAAACAGCTCCTGAAGAATCCGTCTGAAGCGCATAAACATAATTATCCACCAGTCCTTCGGTAGTTGTAAAGTGCTGTATTTGTGACTGGTATACAAATATCCCATTTCCATATGTCGCAACCCAGATTCTGCCGGAAAGATCTTTAACGATATCCGTAATTGCGGATTCAGTTTGAATAAGGATTGTCGGATCACTTTTTATATTCTGATATTGCAGAAGACACCCATTTGAAAGACCGACGATTAAGCCCTGTTCTTTTGTATATAGCGACAAAACCTCATACTTACGCAAACTATCCGGAAAAGGCAATGCTGCATATTGCAAACCATCAAAGCGGTAAATAGCCCCCTGAGTCCCGATCAGAACAAAACCCTGTAAATCTTCTGAAACTGAAGTGATTTTTTTGCCTTCGATATGATAATCAGGCTCATACGTTCGATAAATCAATTCGCCTGCGCACAAATCGATGTGAATCATCATTGCCAGCAAAACAACAAGTAATTTCCCAAAGCAAGGAATTCGGGAAGAGCAAACCATCGCTGAAAATGGTCTTTCAATCATGGCTTGCTTTCCTTCATGAGTTTGATATCTACTTTCACATCAATCTCAGGTGCGATTTTTTTGCTTACCACTTTGGGGATGCGCATATGATGATCGTCGAGCAAGACCGGGAAAACCGCTTCCAAAGTCATTGAATTCGTTTCATAATGAATATGTGCCCTGATGATGCGCTCCTGCTTTACTCCGTGTAAATCCAGTATTCCTTTTGCCCGAACATACTGATCTGTTCCTGCTACAGGCTGAAGAGCTTCGATGATTTTTCCGGTAAAAGTTGTACGGGGATATTTCCCCGATTCCATATAATTCTCATGAAAATGCTCCTGTTGTAAAGGACTGTTGAATCCCGAAAAACTGGCATTGTTTAAAACAAATATATAGGTCTGCTTTTCAATGTCAATTGCTCCTTGCAATTCGTTTGAAGACGCTTGAATGAGTTCGAGCGGAGCATCGGAAGTGAATCCAACGGTCCCGTTGCGAGCCACATACATTTTCTGTGAAAAGGCATCAAAATTCAGTATGTATAAGATTGATAGAATAAAAATTGCCCGGGGACTAAAAGCCATAAGAGGAGAATATAATATCTATTATTTTGACAATGAGAACGATAAAATATATCGTGAATTATACCCGATTAAAAATCTTTCAATTCAATATCAATATATACAGGATTATGATCAGAATATTCAAATCCAAGATCGCTTGCCAGCACTTTGTTTAATTGAATATTGGGTGACAGCACAAAATAATCAAGTGTTGTGGCCCCTGTTTTTCCCTTTTCATAGGCTTCATGAAGGTTCCGGTTGCTCGGAAGTGAATTATCGGATACAATTTGCCAGGCAGGAGGCAAAAAACTTTGATTAAATTTTACATCAACAGCCACAAAACGATGTCCACCATAATCGGCCAAAGGAGCAAAGTGAGGAGGATTCATATTCCAGTCACCACCTGCAACTACATAATTACCAGCCATATACTCGGATATCATCTTGTTTCGGATCACTGATAGTTCCTTTTCCATAAGTTTCTGATCTGACACAAAAGCTGAGTTATGCGTATTTATTACGATCAGTTCCTTTCCGTTTCTGACAGGAATTCGCATTTCACTAAAACAACGGTCTAGCAGGAAAAGGTTTTCGGGCCAGGAAGCAATTTCAGGATAAGCATATCGGCTACAAGTTTTCGGACTGTAAACACTCAAGGTTAAAAGGCCTGCTTCCACTTCACCCATCGGACTGGTTACCGGAACCGGGACAAATGGAACCTTGTAATTAATTGCAAAGCAAGAATTGTATCTAGATAGCACATCTCCTATTCTTGCCGGTTCATCGATAAAGTAGGTTCTTTTGGCCTTTCTGTCCACTTCTTGCAACAACCAGATATCGATGCTTACATTTTTTGCAAGAATATTCAGTATTCCTGAAAAATACTCATTCGTTCTGTCTAGGCTGGCGCGGGTATTCTTTCCTCCATCGTAGAAGAAATCCATGTCTTTTCCCAAACCACCGTAGCCAATATTCCAGCTTCCGATGTGAAGTCGTGGTTGAATGATAATGTTGCCCATTTGTTTCTGTTCAACTTTGAGCAATTCGGATTTTGCGGGTTTATAGTCTTTCATGGTAATCCAGCTTAGGAATCCTCCAAAAGCAAGAAAGAGGATTGAAAGAAATAAAAGAAGGGAGTATATGACTTTTTTCATGGCTCGGCCGGCATTGAAACTGCCTCTGAAAACAAAGGTAAACATTGATCGCGAAATTTCGCCCGGAAGAAACACAAATCATCAGGAAAACAGACACGCCAGCGATTTGAGTAACAATTGAAACCATCATTTTCTCGTTTTTAAGTGCCGGGATTCATGCAAATATTATGGCTCTTTGTCTGTGGAATATCTATCTTTACAATCAGGAATTACACCCTCTGGACTAAAGTATATCATTGTTTTTCAACAAATTAATAATCTTTAATTCATTTCATTATGTCAAACAATTATCAACATGGGGCTCAATCGGGAGCTGTTTACGGATTAGGTATGATCGGTGCTGCCGTTTTCTTTATTTCCAAAGCAATCGGTTTCTGGGCCGGTGTTCTCGGTTTCCTCAAAGCCATGGTTTGGCCTGCTTTTCTGGTTTATGAAGCCTTCAAACATTTTACTGTTTAAAGATATTTTATGATTAACAAAGACAAAAACCACAAAAGTTTTGCAAGTGATAACTGGTCAGGTGTCGCCCCGGCCATCATGCAGGCGCTTGCTGATGTGAACAAAGCACACCATCCGGCATACGGCGAAAATGACGCATTGCTTGAAAAGGCCCAGCAATTGTTCAGAAATCATTTTGGTGATGATAGCAAAACTTTTTTCGTATACAACGGAACAGCCGCTAATGTATTATCTGTCAGACATTTATTACGGCCATGGGAAGCGGTTGTCGCGGCTCATTCGGCTCATCTGAACGAAGATGAAGCCGGAGCTCCGGAGGCTCTGACTGGAAGTAAAATACTGACCATCGAGACAGAAAACGGAAAAATAGGCCCCGAAATGGTGAAACCTTTCTTAAACAGCATTGGTTTTCAGCATCATTCTCAACCGAAGCTAATCACAATCTCACAAACCACTGAACTGGGCACCGTTTACAGCATTGAAGAAATACGTCAACTCGCTAATTTTGCCCACCAGAATGGCCTGTTACTCCATGTTGATGGCGCCCGAATCTCGAACGCTGCTGTGGCGATTGGATGTAGTTTCAAGGAAATGATTGCCGATACAGGAGTTGATGTTCTTTCGTTTGGTGGCACAAAAAACGGACTTATGTTCGGGGAAGCTGTTGTTTTTCTAAACAAAGAACTAGCCGACGGATTTGAATACAACCGCAAGCAATCAATGCAATTGGCCAGCAAAATGCGATTCATCATTGCACAGTTTATAGCCTATCTGGATCAGGAAATCTGGAAATCCAATGCCATGAATGCCAATAAGATGGCTCATATTCTGGCCACAAAACTTTGCGAAGTTCCGGGTTTTTCGCTTAGTCGAAAAGTTGAGGCAAATGGCGTTTTTGCTATTATGCCCGAACATCTGATCGAAAAACTTCAGACTGAATATTTCTTTCATGTCTGGAATGAACAAAAACACGAAGTCAGGCTGATGTGCTCGTTTGATACAAAAATGGAAGATATTGATGGATTTGTTCATGCAGCACGACAAATGATCTGACATTGTGTGAAGCTAAATTGCTTGAGATACAGGATTAATTCAGCTGTTAACAAAGTTTCCAATTTCAGAGGGCAAATCTTCCTGCTCATCATATTTCATTTTTTGCACAGACTTTTTTAGACTAATTTTGCTAAAAATTCAAACCCATTGATTATGAATTCATTAGAACAATTGAAACAATTCACCCGCGTGGTAGCTGATACGGGTGATTTTGAATCGATTCAACAATACCAGCCGGTGGATGCCACCACCAATCCAAGCCTGATACTGGCTTCGGCACTTGATCCGAAATACGCACATCTGATTGACGAAGCAATTACTTACGCCAAAAAAAATGCGGCTGATCCATCACAGCAACTGAGTTTGTGCCTCGACCGGCTTGCTGTTAATTTCGGGCTTGAAATTCTGAAAATTGTTCCTGGAAGAGTATCTACGGAAGTGGATGCACGACTTTCATTTGATACGGAAGGGACAATCGCCAAAGCCCACCAGCTCATCGCTATGTATGAATCGGCTGGTACCGACAGAAAACGTATTTTGATCAAAATAGCTTCTACCTGGGAAGGTATTAAAGCCGCTGAAGTACTCGAAAAAGAAGGTATTCATACAAATCTGACGCTTCTTTTCAGTAAAATTCAGGCAATAGCATGTGCCGAAGCTGGTATTCAACTGATTTCACCTTTTGTTGGTAGAATTTTAGACTGGCACAAAGCCAGCCGTAAGGTGGATCATATTGATCCTAAGGAAGATCCGGGTGTTCTTTCAGTAACTGAAATATTCAATTATTACAAGAAATTTAATTATAAAACCGAGGTGATGGGTGCAAGCTTCCGCAACAGTGGCGAGATTATCGAACTTGCCGGCTGCGATTTGCTAACCATTGCTCCTTCCCTGCTGGCCGAACTTGGTGGAAAAACAGAAGTAATTGAACTTCGTCTTGACGCTGAAAAAGCGTTAATCATGAACATCGAAAGAATTCATGCCGATGAAAAAACCTTCCGTTGGATAATGAATGAAGATGCCATGGCTACCGAAAAACTCGCCGAAGGCATCCGGAAATTCGCTGCTGATCTGGTGAAACTGGAGCAGATGATTGCGAAGAAACTCTAAAAACTGTTATCAAAAAGGAGTTTCTCCACCAACATAACACCTGATTCCGGCTTCGGTTAAAACGGATTCTATTTTCCTCATATCCTGAATGTTAGGCGTTGCAAATTGAGCTCCAAGATATTCTTTTCCAAGGCTTTGGTATTTTTCTCTGCCGAGGTGATGTAAGGGCAGAATATTGATTTCCGTTCGACGAATTTCCTTCAAAAACTGGATCATTGAGTCGATATTTTCTTCAGAATCGTTGAACCCCGGAACCAGAGGGAGTCTGAAAATCAGTCTTCCGGCAAATTGTCCCGAAAGCAATCTTGCGTTTTCAAGGATTCGATCATTATCAGAATTGGTAGCCTTTTGGTGTTCTGAACCATCAAAATGCTTCAGATCGAAGAAAATCCAATCGAGAAACGGGATTACTCTCTGAAAGCATGACCAGGGAATATTACCGCAGGTTTCAATGGCAGTGTGGATATATGCATCATGGCAACGATGAAGAATTTCCTCCGCAAAATCAATCTGTAACAATGGCTCACCACCGGTCAGGGTTAGGCCCCCTCCGGTCCCCCAGTAATTTCGGTCACGCTGAATCAAATTGAAAAGTTCCGTAACCGACATTTCTTTTCCACTCAGGCGCAATGCTCCGGTATAGCATTCCTGTAAACACTCGTATTTGTCACAAGATGAACATATTTGTCTGTCAATGAATGGCTTAGCATTCTCAAATCGGATGGCGTTCTTTGGACAATTTTTCAGACAATTGCCACAACCAATGCATTTGGATGAAAACCACATGAGTGAAGGTTTGCTGCTCACTCCTTCCGGATTAGAACACCAGAAACAACTTAAAGTGCAGCCATTCAGAAATATAAGTGTCCGGCATCCAGGACCATCGTGCACCGACAAACCCTGGATATCAAATACATATCCCGTTTTCTCTTGAAGATTAGTTCCTGAAATCATTACAGCTAACTGCATTCATTTCGGGGTACGCATCGTATTTATTCATACAGCTTCCCAAATCAGCCGAAGTCAGGGCAAAGTTTGTGCAATATTTACACTTCACGGCTTTTTCAAAATGCTCACAGGAAGCATCATCGGCCAGAATCCGGTTTTTATCTCTTTTACAGATGCCTTTGAAAACATCGGTTGCAAGGTAATATTTACAATCGTAGTGGTTCAT
>CAZVKW010000029.1:13868-17562 GCA_964627945.1 uncultured Lentimicrobiaceae bacterium | reverse complement strand
AGATGCCTTTGAAAACATCGGTTGCAAGGTAATATTTACAATCGTAGTGGTTCATATGTTGATTTTTTGTAGTGATATCGTTTTAATATTGGTTAGAAGTCGGAAGACCGAAGAGCGAAGTCGGAAATAAATTCATCCATTTGATATTTGCATTTTGCACTTTGAATTTTCTCTTTCAACTTTACATGCCGCGCTTAGCGTGAGCATCCTCGCAGCATCGCTGTGGGACTCTTCACTTTTCACTCTTAACTATTCACTTACTATCCAATCTGTTCATACTCAGTTCTTGCAATCACCTCATCCTGAATTTGTTTCCCAAGTTCAACCCAATATTGGGTGAATCCGGCAACACGGACCATGAGTCCGCGATAGTTTTCAGGGTTTTTCTGCGCATCTTTCAGCATCCTTGAATCGACCACATTGAATTGCGCATGAAATGCACCTTTCCGGAGATATGCTTTGATCATTTCAAGAAATTTCCGTGATCCTTCACGACCTTTCACCACCGATGGATGGATTTTCATATTCAGCTGCGAATTCTGCGAAAGCGAATGATCATAACAGGTGGCCGAATTGAACAAGGCGTACGGACCATTCACATCGGTGCCGGGATAGGCCGATACTGATCCATCAGCAAAGGTGGTTCCGCACAACCGCCCATCAGGCGAAGCCAAAGTTACTGCCCCCATCGGGGCATGTGTCGAAACCGAAATCTGGCAGGAATAGAGTGGTTCATTGTACAATGAAATATAATTCTGGCACATCTTACTGAACCAGAGCTGCCATTCCTTAAAAATACTGTCGACGTATTTGTTGTCGTTGCCATATTTTGGTGCATCCAGACAGCGTTTGTGGATTTTGATCCAATCCATATAATTATCTGCTCTCTTTTGTTCAATCAGACTGTAAGAACCTGTTTCGATGGCCGTATGATATCCGAAATTGGCTTCAATGGCGGCTTTCAGTTCGCTGATCGAAAACTGATTTTCATCAAAAACATTCTTTTTAATAGATGCCAGCGAGTTCACCAGATTCACGCCTCCGCAGATTTCCACGTTGAAAGTGCGGTTGTAACGACATCCTTTGTGGCTGATATCTTTGCCGGTTTCAAGACAATCGGGTTTTAGCATGCTGTTGATGATCGAAGGCGAAACCTTGCCCCAGATATCGTGCTGAATATTATTTGTAAGTGTTAAAACCTCAACTGTCAGGCTGAAATAATTTTTGAAAACGGTCCAGATTTCTTCGTAAGAATCTAATTTTGAACCATGTGCAGGATACACTCTTCTTCCGGTGCGTTTATCAAGACCATCAAAAAGTACTGCTTCCAGCACTTTCGGTAGTGAAATGAAATGCACACCGACGCTGGTAGCGGGGGCCGAACCACCCGGAACAAACCATGTTTCACCATTGAATTCCAGAGGCATCCAACTGCCAGGCGAAGTTTCCAGACAACCACCTATTGACCATGCACGGGCTTCTTCGAGTTCGAGTCCTTCTTTTTTGAAATTATTGAGTAAAAACTCCAT
This sequence comes from uncultured Lentimicrobiaceae bacterium, assembly GCA_964627945.1. GTDB lineage: Bacteria > Bacteroidota > Bacteroidia > Bacteroidales > F082 > CAJBPB01. Next base: position 16,033 of record CAZVKW010000029.1, on the reverse strand, counting down.
TGCCACCCTGTTGTTGACCCAGGCAGGATACCCAGTTCCGATTTTTGTGCATTCAATGCCTTTCATCAGGAATTCTTCCGGAAGTTTTTCATCAAACAACAAACTTAATGTGGGTTGCGGCGTATCGCACGACATGGCTGATTCCAAAATCAACATCTCCAGTTCGTTGGCAGCGCTATCGCCATCCTTGTCTAAACCACCAATACACAGATTGTTAAAGGTATTTCCGCTTAAAACACCACCCACAACACCCATCGAAGCAAAACAATCGAGTTCGGTGAATTTCATCCGCATACATTCGAGCAACTCGATGCTGCTTTCACGGTTCAGGATGCCTTTTTCCATATCATGTTTCCAGTAAGGATAGAGCACCTGTCCCAAACGGCCTGGCGACAAACCTGAAATGGCGTCTTCGTTGAGTACAGCCACATGAAAAATCCAAACGAGTTGCAAGGCATCGTGAAACGAACGGGGTTTGTTTTCTGACAACCATTCGAGGCGCTCTGCGATGTCGAGATATTCGTTCTTTTGAACAGATTCTGTTTCAAGCGAAGCCATAAAACGCGCTTCACCAGCATAATTCAGAATCCATTTCTGCAATCCCTCGAGCATGGTGTGCACGGCTTTGTAGAAATACAAGCGGTCCATTTCAGGATAACCGGCAGCAGAATCCTGCTTTTCGCGACAAATCTGCTTGATTCCTTCTATTCCGAATTGCAATGGATAGTAATAATTCATCACTTCGCGGCCTTGTGGAAGCGTATAGCCCGAATCGAACATACAAATCACAGCCCGCATAATTTCCTCTTTGGTCTGATAACCAGGAACATATTGTTCATACTTATGACCAACATCATCCACCGATCTGTTGAACCATTTTCTGGCTGTCTTCAGCAAGACCGGCATTTCTTCCTTGCGAAATCCGAATTTTCCGGCAATGGAAATCACATTTCCGATGCTTTTGGTCACATTTCCGCCTCCCTGACCCATGGTAGTCACCTCATCAGCACTCACTTTACCCGATTTACGGGCTTCCTGATACAATTCATCTTCCTTGGCCAGAAAAAATGCTTCAGAAAGCCAGGGCATCGGATAGGATCCGCGCAGATAACTGGCCTTTCGCATCGCGAGCAATTCGCCGGGCAAAACGGCCGGAGTCAAATGCGAAAATCCTGATTTTAAGGCTTCTGCGCGTCGAATAATTGGCACTTCTCCTTCAAGCTCTTCCCAGCGACGTGTGTACCAATAGGGAAACTCGACCGAGGCCGATGATTTGGTTTCGAAATACTGCTGACGCAATTTCCCGACACGCGCAGTCGGACTTTTCCTGATTTCCCGCGACTGTATTTCGTCTCCCGGTTTTGTTCCGAAATAGTTGAAAACATCGGTAGAACACTGCAACACTTCCTGATCCGTTGTCATGATTAATCGTATTAGAATATGTCTATATCTTGTATTACAATAACTTACAAATACATTTTCATTTCAGTCATTTAAGTTTTTGATTGAATCGATAATCTTCCACAATCTTAGCTGCCATTGGATAATCCAGCCCCGAAATCATCACTTTCACATCTCCTGAAGTAGTAGGATTAAAGCCATAAGCGGTTCCGATTGCGTTTCGTTGAAAGGATTCGATTTCAGAATTCGCCAACAAACTCTGTATCATACTTGCTTCCCACAGAGTTCCTGAAAAAATTTCGATGATTAAATCTTTTTCTTTCATTTTCAGATTGATTTTCAGCGTGCAAATCTTCCGACCTTCAAATTTAGCTCATTCTCACTTATTTATCAAACAAATTTCCGGTTCATTTTGACAAAAAGGCAATTTGTTTTCGCCAATTAGAGGGATTGTTTCATACTTCTGCCATTTTTCACGTAAATTTGTCACTATCGATGAACAATATAGAACCAAATCTGTTGTTTGAACGATGGCTAAATTTCCCGTATCTTGGTAATAGATGTAATGATTTATATTCTAATATACTGGTTACCAATACATTGATCAGCTATTTAATCATTTTTATCAAAATCTACCATGATCACTCCCGAATTTTCGCAACCTACACCCTTTCATGCCGAACTACGCAAACGCGTAAATGCCTATTTTAAAAATGTGAACCGGAAGCCAACCGGAAATTTTAAATTGTATTTCAAAGCTACAG
>CAZVKW010000029.1:2140-13768 GCA_964627945.1 uncultured Lentimicrobiaceae bacterium | reverse complement strand
TTAACTTTCTGGGAGCCAATGTTTTCATGTGGAAAACAAAACATAATGTAATTCATCATACCTATACCAATATTGATGGACTGGATGACGATATCAATGCAAGACCATTTCTTCGTTTATGCGAAACACAGGAAAAATACTGGTTTCACAGGTTTCAACACTGGTATTTCCTGTTTGTTTATTCGTTGTTGTATCTCTACTGGATTTTCTTTACCGATTATAAGAAGTACTTCACCGGCAAAATTGGATCAAGACCAATCAAAAAAATGAAATTCATTGATCATTTTTCTTTTTGGGGATTTAAGCTTATTCACCTGATTATCTTTGTTTTAGTACCGATTTATATGGTAGGATTTGTTCCATGGCTCATCGGATTTCTTGTTTATGGATTATTCGCCGGCATCGTTCTGAGTGTTGTATTTCAACTGGCGCATACCGTTGAGGATACCCAGTTTCAGAAAGTTGATCAGGATAACATCCATATTGAAGATGAATGGGTAATTCACCAGTTGAAAACAACTGCCAACTTTGCGACACAAAACAAGATTATTTCGTGGCTGATTGGCGGATTGAATTTTCAGATTGAACATCATTTGTTCAAGAAAGTCTCGCATGTGCATTATCCCGCACTGAGCAAAATCGTGAAACAAGTCTGTTCAGAATACAATATTCCTTATATCGAATACCCAAGGGTTCACTTAGCTTTTGCATCACATATTGCTCATCTTCAACATATTGGAAGAAGCTGAACTGTTTTCAGACCTTCAGTATCTTTTCTTCTGTTAAAAAGCAAATCCTTTAGTCTACAAATCGGACAAATAGGTTTTGTAGAATTTATAGGCTTTGTAAATCATTGCTCCTGCCAGAAGAACGAACAAAAAAATGGAAATTTTCGTGAATGATCCATTCACCATGGTGCTGTATAAAAGGTAGCTGTAAACAAACGGCAGAATAATTATCGTGCAGAACTGGAAAATTTTGTCTTTTAAAAAATAAGGAAGAATGATCACCCATATCAAACAAAGACTGATGATGATTATCTCATTTGTTGCCATTACTTTATGTGATTAATTTATTAGTTCTTCTCCTGGTTTAACTGAATAAGCACATGATCAAACTCTTTCTGCAGCATACTGATCAAAGCCGACACCTTTTCGCTCTGTGAATTATTGCTGTTTTCAATCTGTAATGCGATCGATTCCAACACCTCAAGACAAGCCATTCGGGACAGTTCTTTGGCTACTTTAGCATTTTTTTTGATCCGGTCACAATCACGTTTCAGAAAACTGATTCTGATTTCCTGAATGAGTCCGGGCAGATTTTCGGCTGCTTCACTGATCAGGGCATGATAAACTTCCTTTTCTCCGAAAATCCTGTCATTCAAGGCTTTTTTATTGAAATGCTGCTCTTCACGATAGGAATTCAATTCGGGCATTCCAAGCAGTGACACTGATAAATGAAGCCATTTCTTCAACATGCCTCTGATAGTTTCTTCGACTACTGGTTTCGTGATATAATCATCCATTCCAGCTTCGCGGCAACGATCTTCCTCACCTTTCACAGTTCCGGCGGTAAGAGCAACAATAGGAACATTTTTCTCTTTACCGGAATCCCTGCTTCTGATTTCACGGGCAGCTTCATAGCCATTCATTTCCGGCATCTGAATATCCATGAAAATGAGATCGGGAGATGATGCGAAACAGATTTCGACAGCTTCGAGTCCGTTCTGTGCCTTAAAAATTACGGCTTTTGGAAGCAGATTTGAAACGATTGTGGAAGCCAACATCATATTAATTTTGTTGTCTTCGGTGATCAGAATCCGGAACGGATCCATCGAAAGTTCTTTCCTGCTTCCTGGTTTAACTATCCTTGATTCTATTTCTGAAACAACAGGAACGTTCACTGTATGAATTTTAGATAGCGCATCGAACAACTGACTCATTTTCACGGGTTTCATCATGGTCATGCGAACACCCAGTTCACGGCCCTCCTTATAAATCCTTTCATCATCACTCGAACTGTGAAGGAATATAACCGGTTGCCGATTAACTGACTGACTATATTTCTCACGAATCAACCGTATCACTTCCAGACCACTCAAATCAGGCATATTATAATCCATGATAATGACATCGAAATGCGGATCGGAAGTGATTTTGCGCAAAGCATCGGCACCATCAGAAGCAAGAATGGATTTGATGTTTCGTGTTTGAAGCATATGACTGATAATGAGACGATTATTTTTATTATCATCCACAACCAGTACTTTTCTTATATTGCTAAGTTCTTTATATTCAACTGCCTTACCATGTTCTGTTTTCAGCCTGATTGAGAAATAGAAACGGCTCCCCTCACCAGTTTCACTCTCAAGTTCAAGTTTTCCTCCCATCATTTCGACAAGCTTGTTCGAAATGGTCAATCCAAGTCCTGTTCCGCCGTATTTGCGGGTTATGGTAGAATCAGCCTGCGAAAACGATTCAAATATCTTCTCAAGTTTATCTTTTGGAATACCAATTCCGGTATCTCTAACTGAAAATGTAAACAATGCTTCTTCGCTCATGGGATCAATCGGACCAGCCTCAATTTTCAGCTCAACCTCACCTTTTTCAGTGAACTTGAAAGCATTTCCCATCAAATTCACGAGCACCTGACGCAGACGTACCGAATCAGCAAATATGTACCTTGGCAGGTTAACGGATAGATTAAGCAGCATTTCGAGTTTTTTCTCGTCAGAGCGGTATTTCAGAATATCGGAAATCTGTTCGGCCAGCTCAATTACATCTGTTTTCTCAGGGTTGAGTTCAAATTTCCCGGATTCAATCTTTGAGAAATCGAGAATATCATTCAGAAGATCAAGCAATGAATTGGCTGAGTAATAGACCGTTTGCATATAATGCAACTGGGTTTCGTTGAGCTTGGTTTTCATCAGCAGGTCAGAAAACCCGATCACCCCATTGAGTGGTGTACGGATTTCGTGACTCATATTGGCCAGAAACTCTGACTTGGCACTGCTGGCTGTTTCAGCTGTCTCTTTTGCCTTGATCAGCGCATCTTCGGTCTGTTTGAGCAATGAAATATCCACAAACGACTCAACCAGACATTTTCTGCCATTGAAATTGGTGATAACGACAGATTTCAGAATCGGAATATACTCACCTTTGGCATTGATAAACACTCTTTCGGCTGATTTGAGATTTTGCTGCTTATTGAGTAGCGAACAATCGCCGCATTCAGTGGGGCAGATCAGTCTGAAACAATTTTTACCTGTAAGGTTTTCCTTTTCATCCCCAAACAGATCGGCTGCTTTTTTATTGATAAACACGATTTCATGGTTCATGGCATCTATAATAAAGACACCAACATCCTGTGAATCAAGTATTTCACGCATATAATACTCGCTTTCCTTAAGCGACAATTCCATCTGTTTATGCTCTTCAATCATTCTTATAAGGGCATCGAAAAGGAAGGCATTGCTGGCTGTAGCGATTTCTGAATCTAAAGGCAAATCGTGATTCCCAGCCTTGAGCGTATAAATGGCTTTTTTGATTTTATGGATGACCTCTTTTTGTGCTTCGGCATCCTGTTTTTCACGCAAAAAGGCTTCGCGCAATTCCACAGAACTGATTTCGATCGAGTTTTGCAACAAACTGATATCCTCTTCAAAATTGTTATAGGTATCGTTTATCACTTTCAGAAAATCAGCTGCTTCAGGAGGAATCTGATCCAGCGAACCATATTGTCGTTTGATCTGCCTGAGTAGCAGTTTGTTCAGTTGGTTATCCATTTGGGAAATCCTTTACTCCTCTTTAAAAACGGTAATGGTCATGGTTTGATTGTGCAATTCACAATGATTGTCGAATGGCCGAAGCGGACTTATCTCACCATATGAGTAAAAGCCGGTTACGGCTGCATGATTACCAATTACTTCACGAACAATTTCGACTTCTTCTTCAACGCGCTGTTTCAAAACCAAACGTCGTCCGACACAACTGATCAGAATGGCCAGATCAGGCGATTCATGTTTCAGACTTTGGATGGACATATTTGCTGCATCGTGCGCACCACCGATGAGCTTATCAACATTTGCTTTCATAAGTCTGACGTATTCACCCTGTGGAAGATCGCCGGCAAAATTCATGCTGCCTTCGGATTCATTTACCGAAAGCACAGTACGAACCAATGAGGTTTCGCTGTCGGATAAAATCAAACTCAATGGAAACAATAAGGCCGAAGAAGGAAGGTTTGAAGCGTAATTTCCAAGATAACGTTTATATAATTCCAGAGCAGGCTGATTATCAAGTTCATATAAAACATTCCCTTTTGACTTGGTGATCATTCTATCGACCCCGAAAGAATCCCATCCACCCATGGAACCATATCCGACCTTGATGTTTTTGCCGTAAAACCCGATAGCCAGAACCAGATTCTTTCGTCCGGCTGCGTTGTGAACTACAACGGTTTCAATGAATTGATCCGCATCACCCGACAAACCTCCGGTAACCGGAATCCGATCATTCAAACGTTGATTCATTCCTTTGGTCAATTCACTTCCATTGATATTGAGCCCTTCTGACAAAATCATCACATGCACCAAGTCACCATGATCGAGCTTTGCAGCAAGTTTTTCACCAATATCAAAACTATCTTCTGCCTTGCCAATCTCACCACTGGCAATTTCAACAGTGGTTTTCTCGAACCAGACAGCCGTACAGGCAATATTATCAGAAAACACTTCGTTTCCAAATATCTCACCTGATGTGGAACATCCTACTACCTGCGCATTCGGATAGCGTTGCCCGATATGATCGATATGATGATTAATCTTGAGCAAATCGCGATTGCCAAAAACAAATACAATCTGTGCAAGCTCACCCGGAAAGTCTGCGGATGGTAACTGCCATCCTTTTTCTTCGCAGTAAATACTCTGTTCAGTCTTCATCTCGTATGAATGCTATTTATCTCTGGTACTGATGGTTAATGATTAAAACCTTAAGCACCTGAGAAGTTGGATTTAACGTAATAACCTCCGGGAACACATGTGTTCCTTTGGTTTGTTTAATTCAAATGTAATACTTATAATACAAAAATCAAAATTATCTTGTAATATGTTTTATAACAAGCTCTTGTGGATGCCTTTAAGATAAGATATCTATATCGAAATACGTATTCTGTTTGCTTTTCTTAATGAACAGATTTAAAGCCCATTTTAACTTAAATAAAGTTTACAATGTAAACTAAATAAGCCAATTTATCCATATATTTGCTGATCATTTATTCTATGGAAGAAAGTCCGGTAAAATATTCTCAACAACCTTTCGGAAGATTCCTTTCAGGGATTGGCCGAAGCATGCTCAGTATTTTGGCTGAAAGGCTAAACGGACTCGATATTGACAGAAATTTCTATGCACTTATCCTGATTGATGAAGGAAACGGAAAGCTTACGCAGCAGGAACTGGCTGATTTACTGGAAACCGATAAGGTAAGTGTGGTAAGAATTATTGATTACCTTTCGGAAAAAGGCTATGTGATCAGGCAAAGAACCCTTTCTGATAAACGAAAATATGGTCTTACACTTACCCTAAAAGCGCAAAACGAACTCCCTCAAATCAAACAGGTCATTTCAGAAGTAATTCAATTGGCTTTCAAAGGAGTTACAAAAAAAAAGAAAGACGAACTTTATCAGACCTTACATATCATCAAAAATAATCTGAAACACAAGAAAGTATGATGAAAATACAGTATTTCATATATTTAGCTATTCTTCCCGCAATGATCTCCTGCGGAAAGAAAGCGGAAACAGTCAAAGCAAAACCACCTGTGATCGTGGATGTGATTGTTGCAAAGCCTGTGAGTTTGTCCACTGTAATAGAAGTGAACGGCTCGGCCTTATCGGAAGAAATGATTGAGTTGCATCCTGAAACCAGCGGACGGCTCACTTATCTCAATATTCCTGACGGAGCCAATGTGAGTGCCGGAACAGTTCTGGCCCGCATCAACGATGCTGAACTTCAGGCACAAATGGAACAGCAAAAGGCCTCGCTGGAACTGGCAACAAAAACAGAACAGCGTTTGAGAAAGTTGCTAGAAGTGAATGGAGTAAATCAATCCGATTACGACATTGCTTTGAATCAGGTAAATACACTCAGTGCAGCCATTAAAATCACAGAAGCATTGATTGATAAAACTGTGGTGAAAGCAGCTTTCGACGGAACACTGGGATTGCGGCTGGTAAGTCCGGGTGCCTATGTTACTCCACAAACTATCCTCGGAACTTTGCAGCAAACTGACAAAATAAAAATTGATTTCACAGTTCCTGAAACCTATTCCGGCCTGATCGCTGTCGGAAACAAAATCTTCATCCAGTCAAATGGTGAAAAGGAAAAACAATCTGCTGTTATCAGTGCCATTGAACCCCAGATCAACATTGACACCCGAAATTTGAAAGTCAGGGCACGTCCCGAAAACGGACAGGTGAAACCGGGCGCATTTGTGAAAGTATTGCTTTATCAGGATAAGTCAGGTATCATTGTACCATCGAACGCCATCATTCCCGAAGCCAATTCGAATCAGATCGTGATGATCAAAAACAAGAAAGCAAAGTTTGTCAATGTGGAAACCGGGCTCCGTTATGCGGATGATGTGGAGTTGGTGAGTGGGGTGAATCAGGGAGATACCATTGTTGTCAGCGGGATTTTGTTCGTAAGACCCAATTCAACCCTTGTTGTCCGTAAAGTCATTTCGCAAAGCAGCGAAAATAGTCTGAATACCAAACAGATAGCACAATGAACATTTCAGCACTTTCTCTCAAAAGACCGGTGCTGGCTACGGTGTTGAATATCTTCATCATCCTGTTTGGCATCATCGGTTATTATTTTCTCGGTGTTCGGGAATACCCGGCCATCGACCCACCGATGATCACCGTGCGGACAACCTATATCGGTGCGAATGCCGATATTATTGAAAGCCAGATCACCGAGCCACTTGAAAAAGCCATCAACGGAATCCCCGGGATCCGTACAATCACATCCTCCAGCGCTGTAGGAAACAGCAATATCACCGTTGAGTTTAATCTCGATTCAGACCTCGAAACAGCAGCAAATGACGTTCGCGACAAGGTGAGCCAGGCAGTTCGTAATCTTCCGCAGGATATTGATGCTCCGCCTGTTGTCACCAAAGCCGATGCCAACAGCGACTTTATTATTCTGATGGCAGTTCAGAGTTCGTCGATGGGATTGCTCGAGCTGAGCGATTATGCCGAAAATATGCTTCAGAACAAATTTCAGACAATTCCTGAAGTGAGCGGAGTGAATATTGTGGGACAAAAACGGCCTGCCATGCGTCTCTGGATAGATCCTAACAAGCTGAATGCCTACAATATTGCTTTCAATGATATCACCAGCGTCTTGAAGAAAGAAAACGCTGATATTCCTTCCGGTAAAATATACGGAAACAAGACTGAATTGATTATCAGAACTTTAGGAAGACTTAGCACAGAGAAAGATTTTCTCGACATGATCATCCGTGAAGACGCAAACGGCATCGTTCGACTGAGCGATGTGGCCAAGGTGGAACTCGGTCCGGAACAATATGAGCACAGCTGGCGCTTAAACGGAGTGAGCGGTGTAGGGATTACGATTGTTCCACAGCCCGGAGCCAATTACATCAATATTTCCAACGAATTCAACAAGCGTCTCGACGAAATCAAAAATTCGCAGAAAGGCAGTGACATAACTTTCACAACACTCATCGACAATACGAGCAATGTGCGCCGTTCACTGACCGAGGTAAAAGAAACCCTGCTGATCGCACTTCTGCTTGTGATTCTGGTTATTTATCTGTTTTTCCGAAGCTGGATGATCGCACTTCGGCCGTTGATCGATATTCCTATTTCGCTCGTTGCTACCTTCTTCATCATGTATCTGGCTGGTTTCTCGATCAATATCCTCACATTGCTGGCCATTGTGCTTGCAACAGGCCTGGTTGTCGACGACGGTATTGTTGTGACTGAAAACATATTCCGGAAATTCGAAAGAGGGATGCCGATCAGGAAAGCAGCATTGGAAGGCAGCAAGGAAATCTATTTCGCGGTTATTTCAACATCTATCACGCTGGCTATCGTATTTCTTCCGGTTGTGTTTCTGCAGGGATTTGTAGGAAGTCTTTTCCGTGAGTTCGGGATTGTGCTTGCGAGTGCGGTGCTGGTTTCGGCTTTCGTTTCTCTTACAATTACTCCGGTTCTCAATGTTGTGCTCACACGTAAAAACTCCCAGCACGGATGGTTCTACAACAAAACAGAGCCCTTCTATGCCGCCATGGAGAGCGGATATAAAAATCTTCTCGAGCATTTTATCAAGCGGCGTTGGATTGCATGGATCATCCTTATTGGCAGTCTGGCCATGATCTTTGGTATCGGAAGTCTGCTGCAAAGCGAACTGGCGCCACTTGAAGACAAAAGCCAACTGCGTTTATCCATTACCGGACCCGAAGGTGCCAGCTATGGTTATATGACCAAAGCTACCGCCGAAATGGAAAATTACCTGCTCGATTCTGTTCCGGGTGTTGATTTCGCCTTTTTCTCGGTTCCGGGATACAGCAGCACCGGTGTAAACAGCGGTATGGGAAGACTGGGACTGGTGCCTCCGGATGAAAGACAGAAAAGCCAGACGATGATTGCTCAGGATCTATCGAAAAAATTGATGCGGTTCAACAACGTCAGGATATTTCCGGTTGAAGAACAGACTATTTCTGTAGGTCTTGCTGCAAGAGGAGCCATGCCTGTTCAGTTCGTTATTCAAAACCTCGATTTCGAAAAACTGAAAAGCGTCATTCCACAATTTCTGGAAGAAACGAAAAACGATAAAACTTTCCAGAACGTTGACGTGAACATGAAGTTCAACAAACCCGAAGCGGATATTTTTATTGACCGTATCAAAGCCCGCGAACTCGGACTGACCGTGACTGACATTGCCGATGTTCTGCAGAGTGCATTCAGCGGACGTCGTCTCGATTATTTCATCATGAACGGCAAACAGTATCAAGTAATTACACAAGTTGAGCTAAAAGACAGGCAAGTTACGGACGATATTCTGAAACTCTATGTACGCAACAACAAAGGCGTAAATATCTCGCTTGCTTCGGTACTTCGGATCGAAATGAATGCCAATCCGCCAACGCTTTTCCACTTCAACCGCTATAAATCAGCCACATTCTCCGCCTCACTGGCCGAAGGAAAAACTATTGGCGACGGCGTGAAAGCCATGCAGGCACTGGCAGATAAATTGCTTGATGATAGTTTTCAGACTTCGCTTAGCGGACCGTCGCGCGACTTTGCCGAAAGTTCATCCAACATCATTTATGCCTTTATTCTGGCGCTGGTGCTGATCTATCTCGTGCTGGCCGCCCAGTTCGAAAGTTTCAAAGATCCGTTCACCATCATGCTCACCGTGCCATTGGCTATCGCCGGCGCATTTCTGAGTTTGTGGATTTTCGGACAAACCATCAATATTTTCTCTGAGATCGGAATGATCATGCTCATTGGGCTAGTAACGAAAAACGGGATTCTGATCGTTGAGTTTGCCAACCAAAAACGCGAAGAAGGTTTGCTGATCCGGCAGGCCGTTATCGAAGCAGCATCGCAGCGTTTGCGTCCGATCCTGATGACAAGTCTGGCTACTTCGCTGGGCGCTTTACCTATCGCTCTGAGCCTTGGTGCTGCGGCCACAAGCCGGATTCCGTTGGGAGTTGTTGTTGTGGGCGGCATACTGTTCTCGCTGATCCTCACACTGATTGTGATTCCTGCAGTGTATACCTTTATCTCTGGAAAACATACGGCAAACAAAGAGGAAGTTGAAAATATTGTATCCTGATCCGAAAATGCAATCCAAAATGAAAAAGATACTTCTTATCATCATATTACTGGCGGCCATCGTTGGCCGGGCTCAGCAGACCATCACGATTGAGAACGCCATTGACACAGCGCTCATCCATAATTTTGATATCCGTATCGCCAGAAACAATACCGAAATCAGCCGGATGAACAATTCGTTTGGTATGGCCGGTGGATTGCCCACAATTGGTGTTTCGGCAACCGACAACCAGTCTTTGTATAACCTACATCAGAAACTGAACAGTGGCGTCGACATCAGCAAGGACAATGTTTCGAGTAGTTCATTCAATACAGGATTGTCGGCCAGCATGGTTTTGTTCAATGGATTCAAGATCATGGCGACCAAAGAAAAGCTGGAACTGCTTCAGAATCAGAGTGAAATTCAGCTGAATCTGCAGATTGAGAACACAATCGCGTCAGTCATGATGACCTGGTATGATATTCTTCGCCAACAAAGTTATCTGAGCATCATGAAAAGCTCATTCGAATTCTCGGAACAAAAATCGGCTATCATCAACAATCAGTATCAAGTGGGTATGGCCAACGAGGCCGATTTATTGCAGGCTCAAATGGACCTTTCGATTGCTGAACAACTTCTTATAAGTCAGAAAGTAGTGATCGAGGATAAAAAAATCAATCTTCTGGCCCTCATGGGGGTGAAAGAATTTTACTCCGTGAATATTCAGGATACTATTGTGATTGACAATACCATACGAATAGATTCCGTACTGGCTTTTCTGGAACGTAACCCTGAATATATGTCGGCAGCAACGCAGGTGAAAATCAACGAGCAGATCGTAAAAGAACTTAGGGCACAGCGCTATCCCTCGCTGAAAATCAGCACAGGATACAATTTCATCTACAACAGCAGCTCGGCTGGTTTCAATTTGTTTACACAAAATTACGGTCCGGTTCTGGGTGCCAGCATGCAAATCCCCATCTTCAACGGAACCCAGTACAGCACACAGCAGCACATCGCCGCTTATCAGGTAAAGAATGCTGAAATTGAAAAAGAGAGTATACTGAACAGCCTGCAGGCCGATGTGATCAAGACCTATCAGGCTTACGAAACGGCCTTACAACAGCTTGATTCTCAAAAGACCAATTACGAAAATGCGGCCAAACTGGTCGGATTGGTTATGCAACGTTTTCGCCTGAGTCAGGCGACCATTCTGGAGGTGAAAGCAGCACAAGACAGTTTCGAACGTGCAGGTTATCAGTTGGTAAGCTTTCAATACGCTGCCAAAGTTGCAGAAATCGAACTGAAACGTCTGACCTACCGACTAGGTCTTTGAAATCTACATCTATAAAACCATGGAATCCATCCGAAAAATATACAAAACAGGTCTGGGCCCTTCGAGCAGTCATACGATGGGTCCACGCTTTGCTGCAGAACAGTTTCGCTTAAGAAATGATGCTGCAACGATCATCAGGATAACGCTTTACGGCAGTCTGGCTGCCACAGGAAAAGGCCATCTGACGGATAAAGTCCTTCGGGAATCCTTTCCGGAAGACAAAGTCAAAATCATCTGGGAAAAAGACACTGTTTTGCCACAACACCCGAACGGGATGATGTTCGAGGCGCTCAACGACAAACACGAACTTCTCGATTCCTGGACAGTTTTCAGTGTTGGCGGTGGCGACATTAAGGACGAACATAGCCAAAACACATTGCAGACTATTTATCCACACAGCAAAATGAGCGACATCCTGAAATGGTGCCGACAGAACGGGCGCACACT
>CAZVKW010000029.1:0-2040 GCA_964627945.1 uncultured Lentimicrobiaceae bacterium | reverse complement strand
GTAACGGCACCAACCTGTGGATCCTGTGGCGTGGTTCCGTCGGTACTGTATCATGTGCAAAACACTTATGCCTTTTCAGATATTAAAATCCTGAGAGCGCTGGCAACGGCCGGACTGGTTGGTAATCTGGTGAAGGAAAATGCTTCCATCTCGGGCGCTCAGGTTGGCTGTCAGGGCGAAGTGGGCACCGCCTGTTCGATGGCTGCAGCAGCTGCTACCCAGCTTTTCGGAGGAACACCAGCACAGGTTGAATATGCTGCAGAAATGGGTATTGAACACCACCTCGGTTTGACCTGCGATCCTGTGGCCGGGCTGGTACAGATTCCGTGCATCGAACGAAATGCGATTGCAGCAGGAAGAGCCATGGATGCCAGTGCTTACGCGGTTTTGTCGGACGGGCAACACCGGGTCAGTTTCGATAAGACTTGTCTGGCAATGAAGGAAACCGGACACGATCTGCCGGATATTTACAAAGAAACTTCGGAAGGCGGACTGGCTTTGTTGGTGAAATAAGTCTTGTAGTTCTCGCAAAGACGCGAAGCCGCAAAGATTTTTTTCCTCATCAGGAATTAAGGCTTGTTGCAAAAACTCTGGTCTGAACTCAGTTCAAAGAAAACTTCCAAAAGAAAAACCAGGACCATCAGTATGATCCTGGTTTTATTTTTTTGATTATCAATGCATTACATCAATAATATGCATGCAAAATCCTTGTCAATCATCATCTTCTTCTTCCATTTCGTCGTTTTGCTCTGTATTTTCCTTATCCGTAATATTTTGTGTCGAAAGCGAATAAGGGAATATTGCCATAGCTGCCACAATGCCTAAAGTTGCAATGATTATTTGTGTTTTGTTTAAGACAACATTCTTCCCTTTGGCATTCTTATAGCCGGTAAACATCGATTGAAGGGTGCCTGTTTCGCGGTGAAAGATAAAATCAACCGCATTGCCAATCAGGTGGATGATGGTTAAAATCACCAGAAAAGTTACCGCTGCTTCATGAATTTCGCCATACAGATCCTCGTTGTTTCCAAAAGAAATAAACTGAAACAGGCCCTGTTTTTCGGCGGATAAGATTCCGATCCCGGATAAAACGACCACCAGCGTGACCAGAATAATTCCAAGCATGACCAGCGATGCCAGTGGATTATGTCCGGGTGAGGCATTTTTGCTCTGATTCATGTCTTTGAAAAAGGCCTTTATCTTGCCGACACCTATGGGAAAATCAGCGAAATGGGAATATTTTGGTCCCACAAGACCCCAGATAATTCTGAACAGGATCAAAATACCGACCATATAGCCAATGGATGAATGCAGATTGAGAGATCCTTCTGTTTCACCCAGAATATAGGCTGTTACAACTCCTGCAGTAAGCAGCCAATGAAATAAACGTGTTGGAATTGTCCAAATATATGTTTTCATAAAATGTATGTTGTTAATTTTTAAATCATTATACCATAAAAACTGCCGGATGCCATTAGCATCAGCGATTTACAAATAAGCTGGTAAACTGATTTTTGGAGGTTGCCATATCTTTGAGATAAACATGGTGCCAATGAGCAGTTTACACATCGGCTTATTCTTTGAAAAATCCATTTCAGGATGGCTTTCACTTGTTGAATTCTTCTCAACGAAATGGTCGGTAAATGAAATATGGGAATGATTTGAAATCTCGGTCAGTTCATGAGAATGCCTGCCCGAATGTGTCATTTCGATGAAGCTCATAAAGCTATCGTCCAGACACATCACAAGTGAAAGAATGATCACAGACAGCCTTAAGATTTGCTTCATTTTTTCCATATCAAAATCATCCGGAAACTTTAAAAAATTATAACACAGATTATCAATCAGTTATTGAAAATGGCTTCATCATACATCCAAAAAAAGAAACCAAAACGGATCACAAATTTAGAGAAATTTCCGGCAATCAGGTGCTTTTATACAAATTTCCAGAGAGAAGAATAAGGTTTCCCGATGATTCAATTCACGCTGCCGCTAGACTCTCGTCGCGTGGTGCAACTGATTTCTTACTTTTGTGTATGA